>NZ_JBSSBV010000001.1:0-205214 GCF_054059115.1 Thermostichus sp. MS-CIW-26 | reverse complement strand
GTCAGGACTTGGGTCATGGTTCTATCGTAACTTCCGCATTCCTCCCGACACTGACCCTACGGGTACAGTGCGGGGCTCCTGCGATTTCTAGCTGAGCCTCTTTGCCGCAAGATGAGGTTCAGGGCAAAGAGGGAAGTGATGGCCAACTACGACTGGATTCTGATCGGCGGTGGGATTACCGGGGCAGCCCTAAGCTATGAACTGGCCCGCCAGGGGGGATCCGTTCTGCTGATGGAGAAAGATGGAGTGCTGAACGGAGCAACCCGCTACAGCTACGGGGGCTTGGCCCATTGGGCGGGCAAAACGCCGCTGCTCAAAGCTCTGGGGGAAGAAGGGATCCAACGCTACCGCACCCTGTCAGAAGAGCTGGAGGCAGATATTCAATTTCGCGAGCTGGATCTGCTCATGCCCATTGCCCCCGGCTACGATGCAGAGGCCGTTGAGGCGGATCTGGCCGACTGTCGCATCCCACCCCGGCGGATTTCGGTGGCGGCAGCCTGCGAGCTGGAGCCGCTGCTGGATCCGGCCGCTCTGGAAGTAGTCCTCTGGGCTCGGCATGGCCACATCAACCCCTTGTTGACGGCGCTGGCCTTTCAAACAGCCTTGCAACGATTGGGGGGATCCCTCTTGATCGCAACAGCAACGGCCCTGCGGCGGCAGGGAGCGCGCATCACGGGCGTAGAGTCCGGAGCCGACTGCTACGGAGCAGGCCAGGTGGTGGTGTGCGCCGGCGGCTGGACACGGGCTCTGTTGCGCCAAGCGGGAATCCGGGTGCCCATCTACTACACCCATGCCGAATCCCTGGAGCTGGAGCCCTCGGATTTGCAATTGAAAGCGTTGGTGATGAGCGTGCCCGTGCAACGCTTGGAACTGGAACGACAAGCCGCCCATCCCGATCGGGATCCCCTTTGGGACGAGCCAGGGCACGAGCTTTGCCCGCCGATTCTGGATGCCGGGATCCTGCAATTTGTAGATGGCAGCATTCGCATGGGCCAGATCAGCCGGGTATTGACGGATCCCCATGCCGAGGTGGATGCAGCCGCCAGCGAAGCCCAGATCCGGGCACAAGCCGGTCGCTACCTGCCCAAGTTGGCCCACCTGCCCGGACGGTGGTATCACTGCTTGGTGGCCTTCAGCGCTGATCACCAGCCTCTGGTGGGATCCCTGCCCGGTTGTGAAGGCTTGCAACTGTTTTCCGGCTTCAGCAACCCCCTGCCCATCGTGCCCGCTTTGGCCCGTCGCTTCGCCCAACAAGCCTATGGACAAGCGGATGAATGGATCCCTGCTCTGTCGCCGGCGCGGTTTGCCCAGGTTTTGAGTTGATGCCTTGCCTATTCTCGATGACCATCGCCAACAAGTCTGGAATACGGCTATCCCGTCTGCAGCATAATGAAAGCCGGAAGTTCTCTGCGTCGGATCTATGCCCAACAGCTTGCCCAGCTCCGTCGATCTCAGCCAGAAGCGCATTTTGCTCACAGGGGGCAGCGGCTTTTTGGGCAAACATGTGCTGCAACAGTTGCAGGTGCTGGGGGTAAAGCCGGAGCAGGTGCGCATCCCGCGCTCCCGCACCCAGGATCTGCGCCGTTGGGAAGTCTGCCAAGAGGTGGTGCAAGGGCAAGATATCGTCATCCATTTGGCCGCCCACGTGGGTGGCATCGGCCTCAACCAAGCCAAGCCGGCAGAACTCTTCTACGACAACCTCATCATGGGATCCCAGCTCATCCACGCCGCCTACCTGGCCGGGGTGGAGAAGTTTGTCTGCGTGGGCACCATCTGCGCCTATCCCAAGTTCACCCCCGTTCCCTTCAAGGAAGAGGATCTCTGGAACGGCTACCCAGAGGAGACCAACGCCCCCTACGGCATCGCCAAGAAAGCCCTGCTGGTGCAGCTGCAGGCCTACCGGCAGCAGTACGGCTTCAACGGCATCTACCTCCTGCCGGTGAACCTCTACGGCCCCATGGACAACTTCGACCCCGAAAGCTCCCACGTCATCCCAGCCTTGATCCGCAAAGTGCACGAAGCGCAGCAACGGGGCCAAAACTACGTCGAAGTGTGGGGGGATGGCAGCCCCACCCGCGAGTTTTTCTACGCTGAAGATGCGGCCCGCGGCATTGTCATGGCCACCCAGCTTTACGACGGGGCGGATCCCTTGAACCTGGGCACCGGTGAAGAGATCTCCATCCGGGATCTGATTGCCCTCATCTGCGAGCTGATGGAGTTCCGGGGAGAGATCCGCTGGCAAACGGACAAGCCCAATGGCCAACCCCGCCGCTGTCTGGATGTCTCCAAAGCCCGAGAGAGGATGGGTTTTGTGGCCAAAGTCGGCCTGCGAGAAGGTCTGCAGCGCACCATCGACTGGTACCGCCGCCACGCCTGCTCTGGGCAAAGCTAGGCAACCCCTTGGCTCTCCAGCCGGCCATCCTCCATGTGCAGCACCCGATCCGCGATGTCCAGGATGCGGTTGTCGTGGGTCACCATGAGGATGGTGCAGCCCTGCTCCCGCGCCAGCTTCTCCATCAGGGTCACCACCTCGCGGCCCGACTTACTATCTAGGGCTGCCGTGGGCTCGTCCGCCAGCACCAGCTTGGGATGGCTAACCAAGGCGCGGGCAATGGCCACCCGCTGCTTTTGTCCGCCGGAAAGCTGTTCCGGGTAGTAGTGGACGCGATCCCCCAGGCCCACCGCCGCCAGCATTGCTTCCGCTCGCTGCTGGGCTTCCTGAGGAGAGAGGCCGTTGTGCAGCTCCAGGGCCATGCGCACGTTTTGGGCTGCCGTCAGGGATCGCAGCAGGTTATGGGCCTGGAAAATGTACCCGACCTGGCGGCGGATTTGAATGAGAGTACTGGGCTGAGCTCCCCGCAGCTCCTGTCCCAACACCCGCAAGCTGCCCTCCTGCACCGAGCGCAAGGCCCCCAGCAGCGTCAGCAGGGTGGTTTTGCCGGAGCCGGAAGGGCCAGTCAGCAGCACGATCTCCCCTGGCTGCAGGGCAAAGCTAATGTCGAAGAGAATCTGCTTGCGCAGGGATCCCTCGCCGAAATAGTGGTTTACACCTTCGGCTTTTACCACTGGCTCAACGGCATTCTGGGCAGAAGCAAGGGCAGCTTGATCGAGAAGAGGAGTCAGCATAGGAAACTCAAAATCTCAAAACTTTGCGTTGACAACTCATTGACCACTTAGGCCGTCATTTGGAGCGTTGAGATGAGACCATTTAGAAACCTTTGGCCGGAGAGCGTTGATGAGGATCCCAGAAGTTTTTAGACAGCCTAGCTCAAACCCTTCACCATCCATCCGATCCCCTTTGGCAGACTATTGACTTACCAACGCCCCGGCGCCCTGCCCACAGCCAAAACTCTAGAAAATGTCGGCAGGATCGGCTGCCCGCAGCCGTCGCACGGCAATCGCTCCTGAGATGAAACACATGCTCACCGCCAGCCCCAGCACCAGCACTGCCCGGTTGAAGGTCATGGCAATAGGCAGCAACGTGGCATTGGCCGTCAAATCGTAGAGCAGAACCGACAGGGCAAAGGCAGGAATGTACCCCAAGCCGGCCAGCAGGATCGCCTCTTGAAATACCACCCCCAGCAGGTAGGTATCGGTGTAGCCCATGGCCTTGAGGGTGGCATATTCTGCCAGGTGATCCGACACATCGGTGTAGAGAATTTGATAGACAATCACAATGCCGACAATAAAGCCCATGCCCACCCCCAGGCCGAAAATAAAGCCGATGGCTGTGCCCTCTTCCCAGTAGGTTTGCTCCATATCGATAAACTCCGCCCGTGAGAGCACCCGCACATCTTCCGGCAGCAAAGCCCGCATCTGCCGCACCAAGGGATCCGGATCCACACCCGGCTGGAGTTGCACCACGCCGATATCCACCAGGCCGCGCCCCCGCTGCGGAAAAATGCGCAGGAAATTGAGATCGCTGGTGAGGATGGTGCCGTCGGCTCCAAAGGTGGCCCCCATCTCGAACAGGCCCCCCACCTGGACGCGGCGGTTTCCCACCTCAGTAACCACCTCTCGCCCGGACTCAAACCACTCTGGGATGGGGCCAAACTCGCTGCGGGAGCGGCGGTCAAACAGCACCACGTCCGCCTTTTTGATCTCTTCCAGCTTGTCCGGCGTCAGTTCCGGCAAGTCCAACAGATCAGCCGAGGGATCCACTCCCACCACAAAAATGCTGCGGGTACGGCGGGTCTCTGGGTTTTTCCAGAGGGCAAAGCCCACATAGACAGGCGAGATGGCCCGCACCCCCTCAAAGCCCAAAGCCTGATAGAGTCGCCGCTGGGAGAAGGTGTTCATGGCAATCAGGGCGTTGGACTGAGGGCTGACCAGGAAGATCTCTCCCTTCAGGGCCACGTGGAAGCGGATGGCACTTTCCAGCAGGCTGTCTTGGAAGCCCAACTGCATGAACATCAAGATGCAAGCAAAGGCAATGCCCGCCAGGGCCACCAGCAGGCGGATCTTCTCCCGCGTCAACTGCAGCCAGGCCAACGGGATCCGATGGGCGATAAAAGCCACACTGAACAGGCTGTACATGGGCTGAGCCTACCCCTCGACATCGATGGCCACATTCACCTGCAGGTTGGTCAGGCCAGCCACGCGGGCGCTGCTCTCCGGATCCAGGCGGATATACACTTCCACCACGCGGGCATCCACATCGGCAGCAGGATCGGTGTTGAGCACATCTTTCTTGCCAATTTGCAGGCCAACCCGTTCCACCTGCCCCTGCAACGCTTCCGCCAGCGCGCGGTTGCTGATGGTTGCTCGTTGCCCTGGCCGAACCCGCAAGATGTCTGTTTCGTAGACCTCGGCCACCACCATCATTTGGTCAGTGTTGCCCAGCTCGAGAATGCCCTCGCCGGCGGGGATGACCTCTCCAGGGCGGGTGTGGATCTTGAGCACCTGTCCAGCACGGGGAGCGCGGATGAGGGTGCGCTCTAGGCGAGCTTCTGCCAGTTCCAGATTGCGGGCCAGGGATCCCAGTTGGACTTGGGCTTGGGCCAGACTCAGTCCCGCCTCGGCAGCTTGGACTTGGGCTTGGGCATTGAGCAGATCCCGCTCACGGGCCAGGCGCAGTTGGCTCAGGGTGGCTTCGGCAGCCCGCAAGTCCTCCTGTCGTTGCCGCACCAGCAGCCGGCGTTGATCCAGCTCTTGTTGCGAGATTGCTCCTTCCTGCCAGAGCTCCTGAAAGCGGGCCAGATTGGCCTCGGCATCGGCCAGCTCTGCCCGGATACGCTCCACCACCGCTTCCTGGGAGCGGATTTGCATCTGTTGCGGCTCATCCAGACGGCTGAGGCGGGTGCGTGCCTCTTGGATTTGGGCCTGACTGAAACGGGTCTCGGCCTGCAACCGGGCGCGGGCCTCTTGAAGTTGGGCGGCAGCGTACTCTCGCTCCGCCAACCGCTCGGCGTAGCTTTCCAAG
Source organism: Thermostichus sp. MS-CIW-26 (assembly GCF_054059115.1). Taxonomy (NCBI): domain Bacteria; kingdom Bacillati; phylum Cyanobacteriota; class Cyanophyceae; order Thermostichales; family Thermostichaceae; genus Thermostichus; species Thermostichus sp. MS-CIW-26. Next base: position 199,792 of record NZ_JBSSBV010000001.1, on the reverse strand, counting down.
CGGGCCAGCACTTGGCCTGCCACCACGCGATCCCCCTCGGCCACCAGCAGCTCTCCCAGCCGTTCTCCGGGGGAACCGGCAATGCGCAGCACTTCCCCCTCCGGCTCCAGGCGACCCAAAGCACCAACTTGCGGAGGCAGCCGCATTTCCACCGTTGCCTCTGCACTTCCCGATACCGACTGTGTGGCTCCCTGTTGGCTCAATCCCAGCCATGCCAGACCGGCACAACCAAGCAGCCCGACTCCTGCCAGCGACCAAAGCTCTCGTGGGTTCATGGCCTTTTACCCGCTGTAGCTTTGCAGACGACAAACGCCGCCTCTTTTTCTTAAATAAGTGTAAAGTTTTTGGGATGAAAATGTCCAGCTGTATTCTGTGTTGCTTGTGCTCACCGTATTTTCACCCCCTGTGGGTTCCCCAAGGTGCCGGAAGATCATTGGCAGCCGGTGAGGCGCGGCCTACCTAACCCTGGGGATTCCTGATATGATGTGGCCTGTTTGAACCTGTTTGTAGTCAGCAGAACGCAGTCCTTTTTTTGGAGTGTGGCGGTTTTAGGAGTGGGGTGGAGTTGCGATGGTGGAAACAGTTGGAGGAGGGGATCCCATCCCGCCGTTGCCGGTTCGGTCTCAGCCTCCGCCCCTGCATTTGGATCCCCTAGATCCCTTGCTTTCCACCTATCACTTTGTGGGCATTGGTGGAGTGGGGATGTCGGCCCTGGCCTATATCCTGGCTAAACAAGGGTTTCGCGTTTCGGGATCCGACATTGTCGCCAATGGCCGTACCCGCCGCCTGGAAGCTTTGGGGGTGCGCTTCTTTCAGGGCCACAGCTTGGAGGGGTTGGTCGGGGATCCCCAGGTGGTCTATTCCAGCGCCATTCGCCCCACCAATCCGGAATTGGCCGCTGCCCTGGGCAAGGGATTGACGGTTTGGCATCGGGCGGACTTGTTGGCGGCTCTGTTTAACCATCGCTCCGGCATTGGGGTGGCCGGCACCCACGGCAAAACCACCACCAGCAGCATGATCGGCTATGTGTTGCTCTCGGCGGGCTGGGATCCCACCTTGATTATCGGCGGGGAAGTGGATGCCTGGGATGGCAATGCCCGTCTGGGCCAGGGGGAGTATTGGGTGGCCGAGGTGGATGAGTCGGATGGATCCCTGGTGCGGCTCTATCCCAAGATTGGGGTGATCACCAACATTGAGCTGGATCACCCCGATCACTACGCCGATTTGGGGCAGGTGATCCGGGCTTTTCAACAGTATGGGCAGCAAAGCCAAACCCTGGTGGCCTGTCTGGACTGTCCCAACGTGGCGGCTCACCTGAGGGTGGATGTGGGCTACAGCCTGACCGGTCATCCCCAAGCCCAGTACCAAGCTCGCCAAATCCTCTACACTGCCAGTTTCACCTGCGCCGAGATTTGGGAAAGGGGATCCCTCCTCGGACAGCTTCGCCTACAGGTGTTGGGATCCCACAACCTCAGCAATGCCCTGGCGGCGGTTGCCGTTGGGCGACAGTTGGGCTTGGAGTTTGCGGTGATTGCCTCAGCTTTGGCGCAATTTCGGGGGGCGCATCGCCGCTTTGAGCACAAGGGGGAAGTGGGTGGAGTCACCTTTATCGACGACTATGCCCACCATCCCAGCGAGATTCGGGCCACTCTGCAGGCAGCCCGTCTGCAACAGCGGCGGGTGGTGGCCGTGTTTCAGCCCCATCGCCACAGCCGCTTGGCTGCCCTGTTCCAAGATTTTGCCCGCTGCTTTGGGGAGGCGGACGTGGTGGTGATCGTGCCTACGTATGGAGCGGGAGAGCCGGCGCCTGAGGGTTCCGACAGCTTGCGCTTGGCCGTGGCGGTGGCGGAGCACCATCCCCATGTGCGCTATGTGTCGTCTTTGCCGCAATTGCCGGAGGTGTTGCCGTCCGTCCTGCAGCCTGGAGATCTCGCCGTTTTTTTGGGCGCAGGGGACTTAAATCAGCAGATAATCGCTACGATGCGGGCATATGCGGCTCAGGTGAGGGAACAGCCTGGGCAAGCCAAAAATCCAAACTTCAGCTGAAAAGATAGCTGCTTCTGAGGTATTGAATCATGACGACGGCTCCGGTGGTGCCTCAGCGGGACGGTTCCTGTGAGTCTGAGGCGGCAAGTCTTACCGCTGAAGACAGGCTTCTCCCCCGCGGGCCGGCGGCTCTGCTATCTGGACGAATTCAATCGGGGATCCCGTTGGCTCCTCTGACCACCTTTCGCGTGGGCGGCAAAGCGGAGTGGTATTGTGAGCCCCGTAGCCACCTGGAGCTGCAGCAGTGTTTGGCTTGGGCGCGAGCAGAAGGGATCCCCACGACGCTGCTGGGGGCAGGTAGCAATCTGCTCATCAGCGATGCGGGGTTGAAGGGGCTGGTGATCGGTACCCGCCGTTTGCGGGGGATCCAACTGCTGGAAGGGGGGAGAATTTGGGCCGCTGCCGGAGAGCCTTTGGTCAATCTGTCGCGGGCCGCCGCCAAGCAAGGCTGGAGCGGTTTGGAGTGGGCCATCGGGATCCCGGGCACCCTGGGGGGAGCCGTGGTGATGAATGCGGGTGCCCACGGACGCGCCATGGCGGATGTGCTGGTGGAAGTGCAGATTTTGGACGAGGAACAAGAGCCCTGCCGCCTAGAACCTGCCGATCTGCAATTTGGCTATCGCCGCTCTCGCCTACAGGACTCCCCCTGGACGGTGACAGGGGCCACGTTGCAATTGATCCCAGACAGGGATCCGGCCCAGGTGCAGTGGGAAACCCAGCGCTACCTCAACCAACGCCTAAGCTCTCAGCCCTATCATTTGCCCAGTTGTGGCAGCGTCTTTCGCAACCCAGAGTCTCACCCTGCCGGCTGGCTAATCGAGCAGGTCGGCTTGAAGGGGTACCGCATCGGTGGGGCCCAAATTTCAGAGCGCCATGCCAACTTCATCCTCAATTGCCATCAGGCGAGTGCCAAGGACATTTACCGCTTGATTCGCTTGGCCCAGGAAAAGGTCTATCAACAATGGTCGGTGCTTTTGGAGCCGGAAGTGCGCATTCTGGGATCCTTTGAGGATTAGAAGAGCATCGGCTGGGCAATTTGGCCTGCTTTCTTTTGATGACTTTGATAATTTCGATGATTCTGCTCTTAAACTGTTCTTACCAGCTTAGATGCTCGTCGATTCTTTCCTATCGGCTTATGAGTCAAGATGAAGCCACCTTACGTCGTTTAATTCAACGGCTCAATCAGTCCCACACCACTGCGGAAGAACGCCGCTATTTGGTGGAGATCGGCAGCCTGGCTGCTTTGCTCACCCCAGAAGAGGCTGCCGCTTTGGCCCAAGATCCCAAGCAACTCACCGCCGAGCAGCACTATCGCATTTGGGACTGGGTGCATCGCTGGGAACGGGAGCACCGCCACGAAGATCTGGACTGGGATCCCTCCCTAGACCGACACAACGACTAGAACTCGAAAGAATCCCGTCCCGCTATCACGAACAAATCCCGGCCAGAGTCTAAGACAAAAGCCATCTCCAAGTCTCATTTTTGAACAGGATCCACACCCCCAAACCCACCAGAATCCAGGGCACCCAGTGTTCTGTCCGTTCCGTTAAAACCTTCGCCACTGCAGGCTGCATCGTCAGTTTTTGAGCCATTGCAAACCACAATCCCTTCATCAGCTAGAAATCGCAGGAGCCCCGCACTGTACCCGTAGGGTCGGTGTCGGGAGGAATGCGCTTTGATGAAGTGCAATGAACTTATGAGCCAAGTCCTGAACATATCCTGTAAGCTCAAGGTGTCCCCGTCGCAAGCCGCCAAATTGGACGCGACTTTGGAGGCTTTTGGCCAAGCCTTGAATTGGGTCAACCAGAACACGCCGGAGAAGATCGTCAACGCGGTCAAGCTGCAATCCCTTTGCTACTACGAGATTCGAGCCCGGTTTGGCTTGTCCAGTAACTTGGCTCAACAGGTGTGCAGACGGGTAGCGGGTTCCCGCAAAGTGGCTAAGCAGAAAAAGCGTCCCGTCAAGGAGTTTAAGAGCGGCTTTGTTACCTACGACGCTCGCATCTTTTCGTTCCGTCAAAAAGACTGGACGGTGTCGCTGACCACGGTTGAAGGGAGAGAACGCTTTGAGCTAGCCATTGGTAACTACCAGAGGGGAATGCTGGCTGGCTCTAACCCCAAATCGGCCACCCTAGTCCAGCGGAAGGATGGCTCCTACTACATCCAGATTTGCGTAGAGAAAAAACCACCCAAGCAACAAGATACCGACAAGGTGATCGGGGTGGATTTGGGAAGGATAGATATCGCTCATACCTCAGAGGGGAAGAACTGGAATGGACAGCAGTTAAACAAGGTACGAGACCACTACTCCCGGTTGAGGGCGGTACTCCAACGCAAAGCCAGTAAGGGCACACGCAGTTCGCGGCGCAGATGCAGAGAACTGTTGCAACGGCTGTCTGGCAAGGAGAGACGCTTTCAAGTGTGGGTCAATCATCGCATCTCCAAAGCTATTGTCTCTAGGGCAAAAGCTACCAACAGCGCTATCGCTCTGGAAGACCTGACAGGGATCCGGGAAAGGGTCAATCAACAGCCACGCAGCAAAACCGAACGGCGCAGGGCCAACAGTTGGGCGTTCTACCAGCTACGCCAGTTTCTGGAATACAAGGCGAGGGTTGCAGGGGTTTCTCTGATTCTTGTGCCGCCTGCCTACACGTCGCAGACCTGCCACCGGTGTTTGCACATTCATCCCGACCCTGCGCAATCCTACCGCAGTGGAAAGCAGTTCAAGTGTGGGCACTGTGGATGGGAAGGGGATGCGGACTGGAATGGGGCCAACATGATTGCCAAACTTGGGGCTGCCGTAAACCAGCCTAGAGGTCCGTGGTTGGCTTGCCAACTGCAGGGCTACCGAAAGCCCGCCCTGTACTGCGAAGTAGTCAGGGTCGGGTAGTTTACTAAAATGCCACCTCGGAGCTTCTTCCCCATAGGTCTTGCTCTCCAGCGTTACGTCCTCACAATCTTAGCTTCACATTGCTTCATGAAAACCCAAAAACAATGTCTGGCTCTCCACCTGGGAGTGTGGCACGGCCTCTTCTCCAACTATCGACCCACCGCCGGCGGCTGGGAGCTGGCGGGCCAAAAGCGCAGCCTCATTACCTTTGAGGCTTTGGAGTTGGGCGCGATCCGCCAAACCAACGCCTACTACCCCCTACAGGGATCCCCCACTCCCGAAAGCTCCCAGAGCTGGGTCTACCAGGATTTCTCGCCGGGATTGCGCTTTTTCCCCGATGGATCTTTTTCCAATGGGCGGCTGCAGCTGGCGCCGTTTAGTGATTTTGCCGTCGAGCAGGGCTTTCTCTGGGGGGATCGCAAGGCGCGGCTGGTGCAACAGTGGGATGCCCAAGGTCGTCTGGTAGAGGTAACCGCGATCCTGGAGCGGCGCGGCCAAGCTTTGGATCCCGTTGCAGACTGTGCACCCCTGAGCAGAGAGCGACTGAGAGCCTGCCTCCAGGGGAGATGGCGGGGGATCGCCCAGAGCTTTGCGGTTGCCGAGGGCCGGTTTGCCGAAACCGAGGTGGACTGCTCGGGGGCAGAGTGGTTGAGCAACTGGGATCCCTTGCCTGGGGGGCTGTGGATTGGCGGGCCGGATCCCTTGCCCATCCCTACCGCCCACCGGGATCGCAGCTTTTCGGTAAGCCTGAGCTGGTTTCCGCAGCCGGAAGACTGCCACTGTCTCTTGCGTTTGAGCCGAGACTACGATGCCCGCGGTGCTTGGCAAGGGGTTACGCTGATCCGGGCGCAGAGGGATCCCGTTTGAGAAAGGCGCAAACCTGGTCAAACACCGTTTCCCGCTCGCAGTCCAAAGTGAGGATGTGGTCGGAGTGCTCCAGCCAAGACAAGATCTTCTCCTCGGATCCCAGCTCTTGATAGAGCCACATTGCCTGGTCGGGGTCCACCACCATATCTTGGCGGGATTGCAGGATCAGGGTGGGAACCCGGATGCTGGCCACTTCCCCCTTGACCCGCTCGATGAGCTCGAGGGCGCTGCGCACTGCCGACAGATTGAAGCTGCGAAAATAGGCTACCTTTTCCGCCAAAGCGCGGACATCTCCGTCCCGAATGGGCAGATGGAAGCGGGGGACATCCTCCAACAACCACCCCAGGCTGTTCAGGTACTGCTCTGGGCGAAAAAGATAGTACCAGCGGTGGCGAATGGCGAAAAATGGCGCCAGCAGCACCAATTTGTAAACAGGATGGGCAAAAGCCAGGTGCAAAGCCAGCAGACAGCCGGTGGAAAAGCCCACCAAGGAAACGCGGGGATACTCCTGCTGCAAAGCCAGATAATGCTCCAAAGCCCGCCCGTACCACTCCGTCCAGCGGGAAGGGGGCATGTGGGCAGACCGGCGGTCGTGTAAGCGATGCGGAGCACTGTCATGGCCGGGATAGTTAAATCCCTGCACCGTCAGGCCAGCCGCCAACAGCCGCTCTGCCAGCCATTGCAACTCGTAAACACCGCCCCCCAATCCATGTAGCAGCAGACAGGCGTGTTCCCCTGCTCCTCGCCACAAAAAGGGTTCGTTACTCAACATAAAAAAATAAAACTCCGTTCCACTTCGCGACGGGATCCCTTGCTAGCCCAAGGTGATATCCAGCAACATCATCACCACAAACCCACTGATGACCCCAAAGGTGCCCTCCCGCTCCAACCCCTGCCGGTGCGACTCAGGGATGATCTCATCGGAAATGACAAACAACATCGCCCCCGCCGCAAAAGCCATGCCCCAGGGCAACAAGGGCTGCGCCAGAGAAACCACCGTTGCTCCCAGGATGCCGCCGATGGGCTCCACCAGCCCGGTCAGCAGGGCGATGCCAAAAGCGAACAGCCGCGAGTACCCCTGGCCCACCAGTGACAAAGCCACCACCAGCCCTTCTGGCATGTTCTGCAAGCCGATCCCCAACGCCAACGCCAACCCATCGCCGACTTGGCCGGTAGCGAAACCCACTCCCACCGCCAGTCCTTCCGGGAAATTGTGCAGGGCAATGGCAATGATGAACAGCCAAATCCGTTTCAAATGGGCGCGGTTCTCCCCTTCCACCCCTTTGAAAAAGTGCTCGTGGGGAAAAAAGCGGTGGGCACTCTCCAGGAAGATCGCCCCTAGCAGCAGGCCTGCCACCATCACCACAGCCGCCCCAAATGGGGAATACCCCAGCGCCATGGCTGCCTCGGTGCCCGGCACCACCAGCGAAAACGAGGTGGCCGCCAGCATCACCCCACCCCCAAATCCCAGCAGGATCCCTTGTACCCTTTCGGAGAGCGAGGGGAGAAACAGAGCGGGCAAGGCCCCTAACCCGGTTGCCAACCCGGCGATCAAGCTGGCCAGGGATCCCATCCCAATTGGATGCACAAGCCCCTCTCCACAAAGGCCGAATGCTTCTCAATTCTCCTCCCTTTCCAACGTTGTGTGAACATTGCTGGCTCGAGCGGCATAGGCGAGGTTCTGAAAGTTGGCTTGGAGCGCCAGATTTTGTGTTTATGAGCAAGGTACACAAGAGCAAGTCTGAAGGCTCTATTCCCCAGTTGGAGCTTGCCATCTGAGGCAAGGTTTATTCCCAACAGTGGTAGATTGCGTGGGCGCAGAAGCATCCTAAGCAGCAATTTGACCAGGCTATACTTTAGTAAGGCGGGTCGACAAAAACTAAAGAAAACTAAAGTCAAGTCTGATGATGAGGAGTGAAAAAGCGATGCAGAAAAAAGCAGTTACAAACCTTTTGGCTTTGAGTCTAGGGGCGGCCTGTCTGGGGCTGACCGGCTGCGGTGGCGGCGGAAGCGGTGGGACGATAGTGCCTACACCGACACCTACACCGACCCCAACTCCAACACCCACCCCAACCCCGACGCCCACCCCCACCCCAACCCCGACACCTACGCCCACACCGGGTGCCCCGACTTTTACCAAGGCATTTAGCCCCACCTCGGTAGCTGCTGGCCCCACTGCCAAAACAACCCTGACCTACACGATCACCAACACAGCCGCTCTGCCGCTGACGGGTCTAGCCTTTTCCGATCCCCTGCCTGCCGGCTTGATCGTTGCCACTCCCAACAACCTCAACAACGGCTGTGGCGGGACGCTGGCAGCTGCACCAGGAGCAACTTCCATCTTGCTGGTCAACGGCTCATTGGCAGCCAACGCTAGCTGCACCATCAGCCTGGATCTTCAGGTTACAGCCACGACAGCGGGATCCCTGACCAGCCCCGCGGTAACCCTGAGCAGCAACCAAGCGCCTAATGCCACCGCTGCGGCTATCAACCTAACGGTAACGGTGCCAGCTCCCACCTTTACCATGGCCTTTTCTCCCAACCCGCTTGGCCCAATCGGCCCAGCTCCCGTTACCGGGAATGGAACTCTGACGTTTACAATAACCAACAACGCAGCCATTCCATTGACGGGCTTGGCCTTTAACCACACCTTGCCGGGAGCGCCGTCTTCTGGTTTGCAAGTTGCCGCTGCGGGGATTTTTACACCTTCGTGCGGCTCCCCCACTCTCACAGCCTCGGTGGGTGGGAACACCATTCAATTCACCGGAGGACAAGTGGCTGTCGGCGCAACCTGCACAGTGACCATCCCTGTAAAAACAGCGGTAGCTTTGACACCAGCCGGTACCTATACTTACCCCAACTCCCCGGTGACGTTGAACAGCACTCAGGCTGCCCCTGTTACAGCGGGGCCAGTAACCTGGACAGTTGTAGTGAATTAGTCCTTCAAAAGCAGCTCGGCAATTTGAACGGCGTTGAGGGCTGCTCCTTTGCGGATCTGATCCCCGCACAGCCACAGCTCCAGGGCCTTGGGCTCGGAGATGTCCTGGCGGATGCGGCCCACCGCCACTTCATCCTTGCCGGCCACGTCGATGGGCATGGGAAAGCGGTTCTGCTGCCAATCTTCAATGAGCACCACCCCAGGGGCCTGGGCCAGGATTTGCCGGGCTTTTTCCACAGGGAAGGGCTGTTCAAACTCCAGGTTGAGGGCCTCGGCGTGGGTACGCAGCACCGGCACCCGCACACAGGTAGCTGTCAGCCGCAGGTTGGGGGATCCCATAATCTTGCGGGATTCGTTGACCATTTTCATCTCTTCCTGGCAGTAGCCGTTCTCTTGCAGGGGGCTGTTGTGGAGGAAGAGGTTGAAGGCAATGGGGTAAGGGAACACCTGGGGCTGCAACGGCTGCCCCTGGAGGTAGGCGCGGGTTTGCTCTTGCAGCTCCACCATGGCGCGGGCCCCGGCCCCACTGGCCGATTGATAGGTGGCGGCCACCACGCGGCGCAGGGGGATGTGGCGATGCAGGGGGTAGATGGCCACGCACATTAGGATGGTGGTGCAGTTGGGATTGGCAATGATCCCTTGGTGACGGAAGGCTTCCTGGGGGTTGACCTCCGGCACCACCAGCGGAACATTGGGATCCAGGCGAAAGGCGCTGGAGTTGTCAATCAGCACCGCCCCCGCCTCGACGATGGTTCTGGCCCAGGCTTTGGAAACACTTGCTCCGGCAGAGGCCAGCACCAGATCCAGGCCCCGGAAGGCCGCTTCTGAAACCGGCTCAACCGGGATCCGCTCCCCCTTGAAGGTTAGATAAGTGCCTGCAGAGCGGGGAGAGGCCAAAAGCTTTAGGTCGGCTACAGGAAAGTGGCGCTCTTCCAGCAGCATCAGCAGCTCTGCCCCTACTGCCCCTGTTGCTCCCAAAATGGCTACCCGTTGTTGCCGTGCCATGCTTTCTTGTCCTTAGGTTTTCCTAATTCTAGGGTTCCAGAGGTGGCTGTAATCGAGGCCAAAGCAGCCTGCACCTCTGCCAGCTCGACTTGATCGGTCAGCTCGGCCTGGCCGATGCGGCGGGGCAGAACGAAGCGAATCCGCCCCTGTTTGACTTTCTTGTCGGCCTGCATTGCCTGCAGCACTGCCTCCCAAGGGATCCCGGCCGGCCACTGGCTGGGCAATCCTGCTTTCTCGATCAGGCGTCGTTGCCGTTCGGCTTCAGCAGCGCTCCACCACCCCAGGCGGCGGGCGATCTCCCCGGCAGCTACCATGCCGATGGCGACAGCTTCTCCGTGTAGGTAGCGGCGGTAGCCGGTGGCAGCTTCTAGGGCATGGCCGAGGGTGTGGCCGTAGTTGAGGATGGCCCGCAGGCCCGCTTCTTTCTCGTCCTGCTGCACCACCCAGGCTTTGCACTCGGCACAGCGGCGCAGCAGGTAGTGCAGATCGTCAGGGGCAAAGTCGGTATAGCGGCTCAGTTGGGGTCGATCTTCCAAAAACTCAAATAGGTCGGCAGCCTGAATCACGCCGTATTTGATCACCTCTGCTAGGGCTGAGGTAAACTCCCGCTGGGGCAGAGTCTGCAATAGCGTTGGATCAATCCACACCAGGCGCGGCTGATAAAACGCCCCAATGAGGTTTTTCCCGCCAGGATGGTTGACGCCGGTCTTGCCACCGATGGCCGCATCCACCATCGCCAAAAGTGAGGTGGGCACCTGCACAAAAGGGATCCCGCGCAGCCAGGTGGCGGCAGCAAACCCCACCATGTCGCCAATGACCCCCCCTCCTAGCGCCACCAAGGTGGAGGAGCGCTCCAGGCCAAAGGCTAGGGCGGCGTCGTAGATCTTGGCCACCGAGCGCAGGGTTTTGTAGCGTTCGCCGGCAGGCAATAGGCACAGGTGGGCGGCAAACCCCGCTTGTTGCAGCCCCTGCAGCAACTTCTCGGCAAAGTGTTTGGCAATGCCGGGATGGCTCACCACCAGAGCCTTGCCGGAAAGCCCTCTAGCTCGCATTTGGGATCCCAGCTGGATGAGGCTGTGGCCAGGGGGGCCTTCGGCAGACTGGAGGAGAATATCGTAGGAGCTGTGGGGAAGCTTGACAGGGATCAGATAGGGATCCATGCGTGTCGGTCCTGGGGGGCGGGATCCAGTGTGGCATGTTCTGCTCCCGTCTGCCTGCTGCAGGCATTGTCCTTGGGAGTTTGAAAGCCCAGGGGATCCTGCTAGGGGTTGGGGTCAACCGGCTGCGGTTGGGGAGTGAGGGTTTCCAATTCCGGCAGAGCCATTCCCGCCGGGGAGGCCGAGTCTTCTTGGGCCAAATCCTGCAAAGCAGCTTGGGCCGGCTGAAATTGCGGATCCAGCTCCAGACAGCGCTGCAAGCTGGCTTGGGCGGCTGCTCGCTGGCCGGCCCGCAGTTGAATCAGCCCCAGGGTATGCCAAAAGGCGGGCCGCTGGGGATCCAGGTGCGTGGCCTGTTGGGCGTCTGCCAGGGCAGGTTCCAGCTTCCCCAATTTCAAGGCTTCCCAGGCGCGGTTGTTGAGGGCCACAGCATCTTCTGGGGTGAGCTGCAAAACCCGCGAGTAGGCTTGCACAGCTTGTTCGGGATCCCTCAGCTCGCCGTAGATCAACCCCAGGGCAAACCAGCCCCAGGGATCCCGTTCGTTGAGGCGGAGCATCTGCTGGCAGGCGGCACGGGCTTCTTCCAGCCGGCCCAGGCGCCGCAGGCCGGTGATCTGGCCAAACCAGCAGGCAGAACTGCCGGGACGCTGCTGCACCAAGCGCTGGAAATGCTGCAGGCTGGCCTCATATTGCCCCAGCTCCTGCTGAGCTACCGCCAAGGCATAGCGGGCTGGAAAGTGCTCCGGCTTGATCTTGAGGGCTTCCTCGAAGTGGATACAGGCTTCTTTCAGGTAGCCCAATTTCTGGAAGGCCACACCGCGGGCGTACCAGCTTTTGTAGTTGTCGGCATCGTAGCGCAGAGCGCGTTCTAGGGCCTTGCTGGCCAGCCGATACTGCCCCAAGCGCAGCAGGGCCACCCCCAAGTTGTGCAGGGTTATGGGATCCCGGCGGCGCAGCCGCAGCGAGCGCTTGTAACATTCAACAGCCGAGCGCAGCCGGTGGCAGTGGAAGAGGGCATTGCCTTGGTAACGCCAAACCCGCCCGCTTTTGGGGTTGAGCTTCAAGACCCGGGCAAAACTGGCCGCTGCCGAGCTGGGCCGCCGCAGCCGCCGCAGCACGATCCCACGGGCCAGCCAGGTGCGGGGCTGTTTGGGGTTGTAGCGCAGCGCCTTGTTCAGGCTGTTCAGGGCCAGCTTCGACCGCTTCAGTTGCAGCAGGCGGATGCCGCGATTGTGCCAGGCCAGAGCATCTTCCGGGTTGCTCTCCAGCACCTTGTCGTAGTTAACCACCGCCGACTTGTACTGCCCCAGGCGCCCCAGAATCAGGGCCAGGCGCAGCCGGGTTTCTTCGTCGTAGGGGTTGATGCTCAGGGATCCGTTGTAGCTGTCCACCGCCTCGCGGTAGCGGGCCAGCTGCACCAGCACATCCCCACGGCGGCTCCAAGCCAGGGCGAAGTTGGGATCCATGTTCAGAGCCCGGTCGTAGGCGGCCAGGGCTTCCGTCAGGTTGCCGCGGCGACGCCAGTCTTCCCCCCGCTCGAATTGGATGTCGGCACTGTTCCACTGAAACAGCCGCTGAATGAACTGCAAAATGGCGATCTGACGCGCTCCTTCTTCTGGCGTGGCGGAGGGGGTTTCGCCTGTGGCAATGCGCAGGATGGCCATCTGGATGGCCCGCAAAAAGGCCTGAAATCCCTGCACCTCTTCATCTTCCAGGGACTCTTTCCCCTCACGGCGGCGGTATTGCAGCCGGAACCGCTGCAGATCCCCGGGGGCAGGGAAGCTGGGATCCAAAAAGTGCATTAGCTCCAAGGCGCGGTACTCAAACAGCACCGGATCCTCTTCTGAGCCAGTAAAATCCAGCAGGGGCGCCTCTTCCAGGGGGCGGGGTAGCTCAGTGGGGGTGTGCAGCAGCGTCAGCAGGCGCTGGTTTTGTCGTGCCGGGGCATGGGGAAACCCGCTGTACAGCTCATCCCTTGGCCAGGGATCGGCAACCCACTCTGGAGAGGCCACCACTCCCACCCAACGGCATTGTTCGATGGCCAGTTGCAGCTCCAGCTTGCGGTTGTCCCCCGGCTGCAGCATCCAGCGGTCAAACCAGACTTTGAAACCCTCGCGATCCAGCCGCTCCGCCAGTTGACGCGCCCACCGGGCTTGCTCTCGGTGGTAGCGCAAGAAAAGGTCGAACTTGTAATGCTCTGAAGACATGAACGCCCGCTCGCTGCTCTTCTCCAGCTTATCTTTGCGTTATCGCCACGCGACGCTTTCACAAACGCAAACGCATTTGCTCCCCATCGGGTCTGGGGCAAGGAGCAAACGTAAACTACCCGACTCCGACCGCTAAGCGGTACGGAGCGGGCTTTCAGTAGCCCTGGGCCTGCTCTGCTCTACCAGAGAACAAAACAAGCCCGGACCTCTAGGCTGGTTTACGACAGCCCCCAAGAGCGCAATCACATTCGCACCATTCAAATCCGCATCCCCTTCCCATCCACAGTGCCCACACTTGAACGACTTACCACTGCGGTAGGATTGCGCAGGATCGGGATGGATGTGTAAACACTTGTGACAGGTCTGCGACGTGTAGGCAGGCGGCACAAGAATCAGAGAAACCCCTGCAGCCCTCGCCTTGTATTCCAGAAACTGACGTAGTTGGTAGAACGCCCAACTGTTGGCCCTGCGCCGCTCGGCTTTGCTGCGTGGCTGTTGATTGACCCTTTCCCGGATCCCTGTCAGGTCTTCCAGAGCAAGAGCGCTGTTGGTAGCTTTTGCCCTAGAGACAATAGCTTTGGAGATGCGATGATTGACCCACACTTGAAAGCGTCTCTCCTTGCCAGACAGCCGTTGCAACAGTTCTCTGCATCTGCGCCGCGAACTGCGGGTGCCCTTACTGGCTTTGCGTTGGAGTGCCGCCCTCAGCTTGGAGTAGTGGTCTCGGACTCTGTTCAACTGCTGTCCATTCCAGTTGTCCCCCTCTGACGTATGAGCAATATCCGTCCTTCCCAAATCCACCCCGATCACCTTGTCGGTATCTTGTTGCTTGGGTGGCTTTTTCTCTACGCAAATCTGGATGTAGTAGGAGCCGTCCTTCCGCTGGACTAGGGTGGCCGATTTGGGGTTAGAGCCAGCCAGCATTCCCCTCTGGTAGTTGCCAATGGCTAGTTCAAAGCGCTCTCGCCCTTCCACCGTGGTCAGCGACACCGACCAGTCTTTCTCGCGAAATGAGAAGATACGTGCATCGTAGGTAACGAACCTACGCTTGAACTCTTTAACCGGACGGTTGCGCTGTCTCGCCACTTTGCGAGCGCCTGCCACCCGTCTGCACACCTGTTGAGCCAAGTTACTGGACAAGCCGAACCGGGCTCGAATCTCGTAGTAGCAAAGGGATTGCAGTTTGACCGCGTTGACGATCTTCTCCGGCGTGTTCTGGTTGGCCCAGTTCAAGGCTTGGCCAAAAGCGTCCATCGTCGCGTCCAATTTGGCGGCTTGCGACTGGGACGCCTTGAGCTTACAGGAGACGGTCAGGACTTGGCTCATAAGTTCATTGTACTTCATCAAAGCGCATTCCTCCCGACACTGACCCTACGGGTACAGTGCGGGGCTCCTGCGATTTCTAGCTGAATGGCGATGATGACCGGACAGCGATAGGCGATAGTTGGTGCAGGGCTTGAAAGGAGGGAGCACGTGCTGGGTGGAGTTTTGGCGATTGCGGCTGCGATTGGCTTGGTGGTCTTGCTGTTGGAAGCAATTCGCTACCGCCGCTGGGGATCCGTTCGCCGCTGGCAACCGGCAGTGGGGCTGGGCTTGGTGGCCTTGGCGGCGCTGGGGTGCTGGCTGGGTCAGTTGCCGGATCTGATCCCCCTGGCTTTGTTGTTGGGGGGCCTGGTGGGGGTGGGTTTACTGGGGTTGAGTGGCTGCGGTCGGGCCGGGCAAGGGCTGGTGGTGCTGTTGCTCAGTTTGGCGGCCTGGCAAAGTCTGGCTATCGGCTCCCCCGGTCGCATCAGCGTTGCGGAGCAACATGGAATGCTCTTTCTGTGGGGCTGCGGCCTGGGGATGGGCTTGGTGGGGATCCCTTTGCTGGGGGTCTTGGCCGAAACAGAAGCTCTGTCCTTGCTGATGGCGCTGGGCCAGGGGTGGAGCGGCATTGCCGCCATAACCTGGGGATCTCGCCTGCTGGAGATGGGATCCCAGCCGGATCTCCCTTGGCAGGTGCTGTTGCCGGTGGGGCTGGCCGCCCTCAGCTTGGTGGCAGGCACTGTGCCGCTCTTGACCGCCTCAGAAGACTCCCCCGGGCTGCTGTCGGCAGTGGGGCATGGGGTGGGGTGGCTGGTGGCGCTGGCGCTGGCCTTGGCCTTGACCCGCAACGGCCTATACCAGGATCCCTTCTGGGCCTTGCTCTACGGGGTGGGGGTGCTGCTCTCGTGGGCCTTGCTTGCCTTGGAAAACCAGATGGGACAGGGGATCCCCGCGCTGGCAGGGGAACCTGCTCATGTCAGCGGGCCGGAGGCTTTAGCCGGTCGCGTCAGCGTTGCCGAGCAACAAGGACGGCTGCTCTGGCGGGCCTGTGTGGGCCTAACGCTGGTGGGGGGAGGAGCGCTGCTGGCGCTGCGATTGGGGGGATCCTACGGGGCGGCCCTCTTGGGGCTGGGATGTCTGGCTTTTCCCAGCCGTTGGGGGGCCATGGCCGCTTTGTTTTTGTCGGCCCGCCCTCTGCTGCAAAACCTGTTGCACCAGTTCAACCTGCAGGTTGCCGGGATCGACCTCACCCAACCCTATGTGTCGGCGGCGCTGTACCTAGGAATGGCGGCCATGGCGCTGGCGGCGCTCCTGCACTGGCTGTATGGGCCAGACAAACCCCTGCAGACGGGGATCGCTCTGACGCTGGCCAGCCTGGCTCTGCCGGTGGGGGTGGGCTACTTCATTCACGCTCAGCCGCAAGCGGCCTTCCTGTTGGGAGCCTTGACCACCGCCTTGATCCTGGCGGCGCTGCAGCCCATCCTCCTGCAGCAGGAGGGAAGAGGGGCGGAATCTCTGGGGATCCGAGGTTTGGGCCTGGCTGTGCTTGCCATTCTGGGATCCAACCTCAGCCGCGATTGGACGGTAACCGGCTTCCATGCCACCCGCTGGGAACGGGCGCTGGTGCTGGCCGGGGTGGTCGGGATCCTGGCGTTGATTCTCCTGCTCTGGCAAGGCTGGAGCCTGTGGCAATCCAGGAGAATGCGCGCCCCCGCCCGCTGATGAAACCTGTTCCCCTGGGCACCCTCGGCACCTGGCAAGGGATCCTCGGCCCAGAACAAACCGCTGCAGCCCTGGGCAACCCCGGTGTGAAGGTGATCGGATCCCCAGCTCTGTTGACGTTGATTGAGCGGTGCAGCCACACCACCTTGCAGCCCTTCTACGAGCCGGAGGAAGCGGCGGTCGGGATCCGCTTTGCCTTGGAACATCGGTCGGCAGCGGTGGCGGGGGATCCCTTGCAGATGCGGGTCGAAGTCGTGGCAGTGGAGGGAAGACGCATTCGGTTTCACGTGGAGATCACCCAGCAGGAGCGGCTGGTGATGCAGGGATCCTACACCTGCCTGGTGGTCGATTTGCCCCGTTTTCTGGCCCGCTATGGATTGACCGCGGAGGATCCCAGTCGGTGCTCAAGCTGTTCGCGTTAGCGGGACGGAGTCCTTTGGGATTGCTGCTGGCCGTCTTTGTGGGAACTCTCTTGTTCTGGCCTCAACAGCTCATTCTGCGCTACCGCAAACCCTGGCAGGGACCCCTCGCCTGGATCTGGAAATGGCACGGGTGGGGGGGGTGGACTGTGCGGGGCAGCCGCCGTGGTTGGGAATGGCGTTGGGGATCCCTGCGCCTTCGCGGCCGTTGGCCGGCGCAGCGGGGAGAACGTTGCTCCCCCAGAGATTGGCCCTACCTGTGGAAGCTGGGCAAGCAGCTCCACATCCAATCTTGGCAAGGAGGGGTGGAAATTGGCTTTGCCGATCCGGCTTTGACGGGGCAATGCTTGGGACTAATCGCCGCTCTACCCCCTCAGTTGGCTCAACACCTGCGCTTGACCTTCACCCGCATCGGCTGGTGCGGACAGGGATCCCTGGTGGTTCGGTTTCGCGGCTGGCAGGTGCTGGGGCCGGCCTTGAAACTGGGGTGGCTCGCCCTATCGCGCCATCGGAAGGGATCCCCAGCAAAAATAGCCCATGGGACAGCTGGCGTCAGGAGCAAAGCGCTGGGGGGGGAACTGCAGCGCTGACGCGGTCAGGCCGGCTGCAGCGCCGGGCAGCAATTCAACAGAGGCATGACCTACCCGCCTCCCCCTTCGCCCTGGCCGTTGGTAGGGGTGGGGGCAGGTGCTGCAGGGATAATCGGCGGCACAATGTACTGGCGCAGGCAGCGTCGCTGCAGACAACTGCAAAACCAGATCCAAGCTTTGCAAGCTCCTGTTGTGGCGGCTCCTCGCGCTCTTCTGGCTCTTTCGGCTCCTCCTCCCGCCCTTCATCGGGGGGCAGCTCTTCTCGCCACTCTTCGGGCGGCTCCTCCCGTCGTTGCTAGACGAACTCAGCTAGAAATCGCAGGAGCCCCGCACTGTACCCGTAGGGTCAGTGCCGGGAGGAATGCGGAAGTTATGATAGAACTATGACCCAAGTCCTGACCGTATCCTGCAAGCTCAAGGTGTCCCAGTCGCAAGCCGCCAAATTGGACGCGACTTTGGAGGCTTTTGGCCAAGCCTTGAACTGGGTCAACCAGAACACGCCGGAGAAAGTCGTCAACGCCGTTAAGCTTCAGTCTCTGTGCTACCGCGAAATCCGCGCCCGGTTCGACTTGTCCAGTAACTTGGCTCAGCAGGTCTGCAGACGGCTGGCCGGCGCCCGTAAAGTTGCCCAACAGAAAAACCGCCCCGTCAAAGCGTTCAAAGGGGGCTTCGCTACCTACGACGCTCGTATCTTTTCGTTCCGCGAGAAAGACTGGACGGTGTCGCTGACCACGGTGGAGGGTCGGGAGCGCTTTGAGCTGGCGGTTGGCCGCTACCAGAGAGAACGGCTGGCGGGCTCCAATCCCAAATCTGCCACTCTGGTCAAGCGTAAAGACGGCTCCTACTCTATTCAGATCTGTGTGGAAACGGAACCGTGCCCACCGCAACGCACGGGTAGAGTGCTGGGGGTGGACTTGGGAAGGACAGATATTGCCCATACGTCAGAGGGTGATAACTGGAATGGACAGCAGTTGAACCGAATCCGAGACCACTACTCCCGGTTGAGGGCGGTACTCCAACGCAAAGCCAGTAAGGGCACCCGCAGTTCGCGGCGCAGATGCAGAGAACTGTTGCAACGGCTGTCTGGCAAGGAGAGACGCTTTCAGTCGCGTCAGCGTTGCGTAGCAAAAACGTGGGTCAATCATCGCATCTCCAAAGCTATTGTCTCTAGGGCAAAAGCTACCAACAGCGCTATTGCTCTGGAAGACCTGACAGGGATCCGGGAAAGGGTCAATCAACAGCCACGCAGCAAAACCGAAAGGCGCAGGGCCAACAGTTGGGCGTTCTACCAACTACGTCAATTTCTGGAATACAAGGCGAGGGTTGCAGGGGTTTCTCTGATTCTTGTGCCGCCTGCTTACACGTCGCAGACCTGCCACCGGTGCTTGCACATTCATCCCGACCCTGCGCAATCCTATCGCAGTGGGAAGCAGTTTAAGTGTGGACACTGTGGATGGGAAGGGGATGCGGATTTGAATGGTGCGAATGTGATTGCGCTCTTGGGGGCTGCCGTAAACCAGCCTAGAGGTTCGGGCCTGTTTTGTTCTCTGGTAGGGCAGAGCAGGCTCAGGGCTACTGAAAGCCCGCTCCGTACCGCTTTAGCGGTCGGAGTCGGGTAGTTTACAGGACAATCCCTTTCACGACAACAGAAGAGATCCCGGAGCTGTTCTGCTTAAGACCTAGGGAGTCGGTGTGGCAGAGGGGATGCGCAGCTCCACAGCCGTATCCAGGCGAGAGCGTGGGGGTGGGGCTTCTCCCTGAGCCAGTTCTAGGTACTGGGCCAGCGGGTGATGCTCCTTCCAGCGGGATCCCACCTCAGCAGCCATCTGGGTGACTTGGATTTGATAAAGCTGGGCCAGCTCGGCAGCATTGAGGTTGCCCCGCTCCACCTGATCGCGACTGGCCTCGGCCAAGACATCCGCCACCAGGTTGCCTTGCTCATCAAACCGCCACAGTTCCAGGCGGCTGCGGGAACGCAGGCTCAACTCCGTTGGCGAAGCCGGTCGGGTGAGGACATCGACGCGGGCAATGACGATGGCTTCCAGGCCCAGGTAATCGAAAAATTGGCCTACTGCTTCGGGCTTGCGGCGATCCCACTCAAACAGTTCGTAGATGGGCCAGCCCACCTTCTGCAAAATGGGCTGAATGCGACGGTTGTCCAGAGGCACCACCTTCTCGCCGTTGGGGATCAAGCCCAGACGCACCGCCTCTATGGCCAGGCGCTGGCCCAACAGTTGGGTATGCTCCAACCCTCCCACCCCCAAAATGCCAAGGCGACGGCGGGGTTGAGGCCGAATCGGCACCTGCAAAACCACATCCACAGGGGTGGTCAGGCCCGCTTGCAGGAGGATCTCCTGCTCTGCCTTTTCATAGTCGGGGTGCCACACCGTCAACAGCCAACGCCCGGCTGGGGCTTGGTCTAGCTCAAAAGCGCCCCGCTCATCGGTTTGAATCGGCTGATTGGGGTTCTCCATGCCCTCCAACTGCACCTGTGCCCCCGCCACAGGTTGCCCCACGCTGTTGCTCACCTGCCCCACCAGCCGCGCCGTTCCCTGGGGCTGCCCTCTGTTTTGGGAGGGAAACAACGGCGTCAACCGCGGAATGGGGGTGGCCGGAGCCTGAGCCAGCGCTCCTGAAGCCAGTGCCAGCCAGCCGCAGAGGGCCAGACTGCCTGTTCGCGAGAGCGTTGCGTAGCGATAGCTAATCCTGTGCCGGAGAGGATGAAAGAAGAAAAAAGGCATGGCGAAGGTTGCACCCGGTAGTAGCAGTCGGTTCTATTCTGCTCCGCACCCCTGACGCGAACAGGGCAAGATCCTGCTGCAGGGATCCTCACCCAGAAAAGGGGTTGTTGGTTTGCCATTGTTGGACAAACACCGGCACCATGTTGCGCACCTGCAGCCGAAATAGGCCCGCTGCCGCATCTTCAAACATCGGATCCCCGCCCACATCATCCCGCCCATAGGCTTCGTAGTAGCGAGCCCGATCCCCAGGCCGATCCCTCTGCAAGTCCACCACCACCACCACCCCGCGGCTGCGCAACTGGTTGGGGGTGAAATTGGGAATTTCCACCGGCACCGTCGGGGCCACAAAGCGTAAGGCTGTATTCAGCAGAGAGTTGCCCTGGCGGTTGTAGTCCCGCGAGATCTGCATCTGGGTCAAAAGGATGTAGCGCAATCCCAGGGCATCCCCGATCACCTTCAGCTTGGCCAAATCGGAGGTGTAGCGCTCATCCCGATCCAACAAAGTCAGGCCCTGGGTGAGGGGCAGAAGCGGCTCAAACCAGGGATCCGGCCCCAGAGGCCCCTTCAAGAGCAGTACCGGTCGCTGGGGCTGCAACTCCTTCAGGGCCATGCTGAGGTGGCGGGCCAGCTCATCCGAGTAAACGGGTTCATCCGGCAAAAGGCCAATGCCCTCCGGCTGGCGGGTCGGTTCCCCTGGCGGCAGGCGAATATCCTGAGTGGAGACAAAGCCGGCCCGGACTTCCACCTGGGTGCTGGTCAGGGGAAAACCCGGCACCTCCACATCTACCAAATACAGGCCAGCCGGCAGTTCCGGCAGCACATAAGTGCCGTCGGCAGCAATGCGAACAGTTTGCTGGGGTTGGGTTGGCGTGGCGGCCAAGTGCAAAACCCCGGTCTGAACGGGTTGGCCGGCAATATCCAGCACCCGCCCGGTCACCACACCGCGGTTGCCTGGAGAGGGGACTCCCCCGTTCAGGACCTCTGTCCCGCCGTCGCCAACTTGAGCCTGAATATCCTGCAAACGGCGCAAGGCCGGGATCCCTGCTGCCACCACCCACAGATCCCGCTCCCCCAGCATCACCAGACCCGTCGGCTGTCCCTGCAGCCGCAGCGAGGCCACCAATCGCCCCGTCTGTAAATCCACCAGCTGCAGGCGGTCGCTATCGCGGGAGGTCACGTAAGCCCAACGTCCATCCGGGGAAAGGGCCAGCCGCGTCGGTCGCCAATCCAGGCCAACCCGCTGCAGGGCCTCGCCGCTGCGGCTCAGATCCAGCACTGTTAGATCTTGGCTGCCGGAGTTGAGCACCACCAAGCGTTGCCGTTCGGCATCCAAAGCCATCGCTTCCGGAGTATTGCCGCCGCGCCAACGGGCCAACAACTCCCCATTGTCTGGGTTGACCACCAGCAAACTGAGGGGATCCTCCCCGGCTAGGCCCACAAACAGGGATCCCCGCTGCGCATCATAGGCCAGCGCCAAGGGGGGGCCGGGCATCGGCAAATTGCGGGCTTGCGGCTGCTCTGAGGGGGCGCTTTGGCGTTTGTGCTCCGCACCGCTGCTGCGAAGGGGAGCAGCCATCACCGCCAAACTCTGGGCAGAGGGCAGGGAGGCAAAAACCCGCCCTGTGGCCGCATCCACGGCAATATCCAAAACTCCCGCCGGCAACCCATAAGCCTGAATCAGCTCCCCCGTCAGCAGATCGAGGGCCACCAGCCCAGGGGCATTGGGGCCAGAGGCATAGACCACCTGCCGCGCCTCATCCACCCGCACCACACTGGGGGCAAACCCCACCGCCACCTGCCACAGGGGATCCCCGCTGGCCCCATCCAGCAGGGTCACGGCCTGCTCCTCCAACAGCCCAACCGCAACCCAGCCCCGATCCGGTACCCCATCGATGCGATCGGCAGAGCTGCGCAAGGGCAAAAGCCAATCCCCCTCTGTCCTCAGGCCGTTCCCATCCCCAGAAAAGTTCCTCCCAGCAGAGGAGGAGCCTGCTGCCGGCAAAGGGATCCCTTGCCCCAACACAGGGGATCCCAGCCCCAGCACACCACTCAGCACAACCAGCCATTGCCACCGCATGGCCTTCTCCACCCCACAGTCGCGCCTACTTTGACTCAGGAGCATGCCTCTAACCCCCAAAACCCTGAACTTTGCTGAATTTACTGAGCTTTAAGCGGTTTGGCAAAAGTCATTGAGAGGGATATAGTAGACCAAGTTTCCCCCTGATCCTTGAGTCCACCGCAACGGTTGCCGGGAAGTGAAGGGGGAAAGCGCTCGGGGGGTATTCCTCAGGGCTTTGCGGGATACCGCCTTCCTGTTTGGACTCCGTCCCGCTGACGCGAACAGAGATAGGCAGGATGCGATCGCTTCTTTCCTGAACCATGTTCAGGAGAGTTCAGCGTGAATGTATCAGATCCTCGCCCAACCAGTATAGCCAACCCGACTGTCCGCTCGCTGTCAGCAAACCCAAACACATTTTGACAGGTTGCCCAGACGAACATAGAATGGATATTCGCTGGTTTTGTCAGGATCAACCATGAAGGTGCGGCCTTCCGTCCGTCGGATCTGCGAAAAATGCCGGGTCATCCGCCGCCACGGTCGGGTGATGGTCATTTGTTCTTCCAACCCCAAGCACAAGCAGCGGCAGGGCTAGAGGGTCGATGGTGGGTGGGTTCAGCCTGCAACGGGAGACAGAGGCAAAGGCTTCCGACACAACCGAGCAAAACGTTGGCCAGATCTCTCGGCGAGCATGGATCCCAAGACCGGCATCTCTACAGCAACATTTCTCTGAATGAGGATCCCATCTCAGGCAGGCAACTCAATCCTTACTGGGCAAGTGTGTTCGAGTTGGTTTGATTTGAAAGGTACCCCTGACTATGGCACGGATTGCGGGAGTTGACATCCCCCGAGAAAAGCGAGTGGAGATTGCCCTCACCTACATTTACGGCATTGGGCTAACCCGCTCCCGCCAGATTTTGGCGAAGACCGGTATCAATCCGGATACTCGTACCCGCGACCTCACCGACGCTGAGGTGGCCGCCCTACGGACGGTGGTGGAGGGCGAATACCAGGTAGAAGGGGATCTGCGCCGCCAGGAGGCGATGAACATCAAGCGGCTGATCGACATCGGCACCTATCGAGGTCGTCGCCATCGCCTGGGTCTGCCCGTGCGTGGTCAGCGCACCCGCACCAACGCCCGCACCCGCAAGGGGGTCAGGAAAACGGTGGCCGGCAAGAAGAAAGCTCCTGCCAAGAAGTAGTCGCTCGGCTTTGCGCGGAAGGCAAAACTCTTCCACCATCCCGAATCCCAACCCCAAACAGTCGATTGCGAGGACACCTGGATCATGGCTCGGCAGCAACGGCGCGGACGTAAAGTCAAAAAGAACATCCCCAATGGGGTGGCCTACATTCAGTCCACCTTCAACAACACCATCGTCACCATCACGGATCCCAACGGCGATGTGGTGTCTTGGGCCTCGGCAGGTTCTACGGGCTTCAAAGGGGCCAAAAAGGGCACTCCCTTCGCCGCCCAAATGGCAGCAGAAAGTGCGGCGCGTCAAGCCATGGAGAACGGCATGCGCCAGATCGAAGTGATGGTGAGCGGGCCGGGAGCCGGTCGGGAAACCGCCATTCGCGCTCTACAGGCAACAGGCTTGGAAATTACCCTTATTCGAGATATCACCCCCATTCCCCACAACGGTTGCCGTCCCCCCAAGCGGCGGCGTGTCTGAAGGATCCCGCGTTGAGGGCTGGTCGAGCGTCTGTAGGGGGTTTTCTCCAGAGCTACGCCATGCCCCAGCGAAGGTCTGCCCAAGCGTGAGATGACCTCGAAGTTTCATCAGTTCTCCAAACGGATGTCGAGCCAGACGGACGGGGCCACCATGACGATTCAAACCAGCCGAACCCTCTCCCACTCTCTGGGCAGCAGAGCGAGCTCAAGCGCTGTTGCTTACCAGACCGAGTGTGTTGAATCTCATCGGGATGATAACGGCGTTCACTACGGCAAATTTGCTCTGGGGCCACTGGAGCGCGGCCAAGGGATCACGGTGGGCAACGCTTTGCGGCGGGTGTTGCTCTCCAATCTGGAGGGGACGGCGGTGACTGCTGTACGCATTGCCGGGGTGACCCACGAGTTTTCCACGGTGCCGGGGGTGCGGGAAGACGTGATGGAGATCCTTCTAAACATGAAGGAGCTGGTGCTGCGCTCCAGTTCCCCCGAGACTCAGGTGGGCCGTTTGGTGGCTCAGGGGCCAGGGGAAGTTACTGCTGAGAAGCTGCAATTGCCCAGCGATGTGGAGGTGATCAACCCCCGTCACCACATTGCCACCCTGGCGGAAGGGGCGATTTTGGAAATGGAGTTCATGATTGGCCGGGGACATGGCTACCGCGCCGTCGATTACTCCGACAGCAAAGCGATGGCGATTGATTTTCTGCAGATCGACTCTGTCTTCATGCCGGTGCGCAAGGTGAACTACGCTGTGGAAGCAGCTCGGGTGGGCCAATTCCTGGAAAAAGATCGGCTAGTATTGGAAATCTGGACCAACGGCAGCCTCACCCCGCAAGAGGCCCTCAGCCAAGCGGCCCGCATTTTGGTGGGCTTGTTCGCACCGCTGCAGGAGGTCAGCTTCGATGCTCCTGTGCCGCCCAAGCCAGAAGAGGACAACCAAAAAAACCAGATCCCCATCGAGGAGCTACAGCTCTCGGTACGGGCCTACAACTGTCTGAAGCGAGCTCAGATCAACACGGTGGCCGATCTGCTGCTCTATACCGAGGAAGATCTGCTGGAGATCAAAAACTTTGGCCAGAAGTCTGCCGAAGAGGTGGTGCAGGCTTTGAAAGCCCGCTTTGGTCTGACACTGCCCCGCACCCGCGAAAAAGGCAAGGCCTAGAGTTTAGGTTCCGTCTCAAGCATCTGCACCGCTAGCACAACCGCGTCAAAACGCAAGGATCCCCGAAGAGTGTAGGACACAAGACAGAGGTTACCATGCGCCACCGCCGTCGTACCCCCCACCTCAATAAGCCCGCCGACCAGCGCAAGGCCCTGATGCGGGCGCTGACCACGGCTCTGCTGCGGGAAGGGCGGATCACCACCACCAAAGCCCGCGCCAAAGCCATTCGGGCCACCACCGAGAAGATGATCACCCTGGCCAAAGAGGGATCCCTGGCGGCGCGGCGACAGGCGCTGGCCTACATCTACGACAAGGAGCTGGTGCGCTCCCTGTTTGAGCAGGCTCCTGAGCGCTACCGGGATCGGCCCGGTGGCTATACCCGCATCTTGCGCACCGTGCATCGGCGGGGGGATGGAGCAGAAATGGCGGTCATCGAGCTGGTGTAGCGGAAAGGGATCCATGCCGTACCGTCGCATTGCCCTGAGAATTCAGTACCTCGGCAGCAGGTTCTATGGCTGGCAGCGCCAGGCAGCCCGCCGTACCGTGCAAGGGGTACTGGAGGAGGCGATTGCGTCGCGGGCGGGGCATCCGGTAACCCTCTATGGGGCCGGTCGCACCGATACGGGGGTTCATGCTGCAGGCCAGGTGGCCCACTTCGACACCACCTCCGGCATCCCTGCGGCGGAGTGGTCGAGGGTGCTGAACGACTGTCTGCCGGAAGATGTGGTAGTGCTGGCTTCTGCTCAAGTGCCTGACTCCTGGCACGCCCGCTTTTCGGCTCGCTGGCGCCGCTACCGCTACCTGATCCTGAACCGGGAGCGACCGGATGTGTTCTGGCGCCTCTTTAGCTGGCAAGTGCGTTGGCCTCTGCAGGTGGAGCCGATGGCGGAAGCCCTGAATTCCCTGCTGGGGGAGCACAGCTTGGAAGCCTTCCGGCGGCGGGGATCGGATCGGCCCCACTCGCGGGTACAGGTGCAGGAGGTGCTCTGCCAGCGGCTGGGGGACTTGATCAGCATCGAGGTGCAGGCCAGCGGCTTCCTCTACCGGATGATGCGGCTCTTGGTGGGATCCCTAGAGGTGGTGGGCCGGGGCCAGCTCAGCCCGGCACAGTTTGTCCACCTGTGGCAACACAACGACTGGAGCCAGATGCGCACCCGCTACAGCGCTCCTCCGCAAGGGCTGTGCCTGACGGATGTGGGCTATGCTGCGGATCCCTTCGGTCAACAGTTCGCCCACTCGCCGCCCTTTTGGGCCTTGCCCACAGAGCCTCCCTCCGCCCTCCGGTCGCCGGCTGCGTTGGCCCATTCCTGCGGTTGATCTGGGCGATCTCCAAGCTTGTCCTGATATGTTTCCTTGACTGCCATGAACAAAACTCCCCTTCCCAACCCCGAGACTCTGGCGCCCCGCTGGTATCTGGTGGATGCTGCCAATCAGCGCCTGGGCCGCTTGGCCGCCGCTGTGGCCACCCTCTTGCGGGGTAAGCACAAACCGGACTTCACCCCTCACCTGGATACGGGGGACTATGTAATTGTGATCAACGCTGAGAAAGTGGTGGTCACCGGCAAAAAGCGCACCCAAAAGCTCTACCGCCGCCACTCCGGCCGTCCCGGCGGCATGAAAGTGGAAACCTTTGCCCAACTGCAGGCGCGGCTGCCGGAGCGGGTGGTGGAAAAAGCGGTCAAGGGAATGTTGCCCCACACCCGTTTGGGCCGGCGGCAATTCACCAAGCTGAAGGTTTATGTCGGGCCAAACCACCCTCATGAGGCCCAGCAACCCCAGGTTTATCCCCTCAACACGATCCCAGGAGCCAAAGCATGACTCAAGCGAGCAGCCAACGAGCCGTTTATTGGGGAACCGGACGCCGCAAAACCGCCGTTGCCCGCGTGCGTTTGGTGCCCGGCACGGGCAAAATCATCATCAACGACAGGCCGGGAGACCAGTATCTGCAGTATCAAGAAGCCCTGCTGGCCAGTGTGAAGGGGCCGCTGGAGATCCTTGGTCTGGAAAACTCCTACGATATCCTAGTGCGAGCCCATGGCGGCGGTGTTCACGGCCAGGCGGATGCGATCAAGCTGGGGGTGGCGCGCGCCCTCTGCGAGGTGGATCCGGCCAATCGCGGCCCTTTGAAAGTAGAGGGTTATCTGAAACGGGATCCGCGCGCCGTGGAGCGGAAGAAATACGGCCTGCGCAAGGCCCGCAAGGCTCCCCAGTACTCGAAGCGCTAGGGATCCCTGCCGTTGTTTTTAGAGGAAGATGTTGATAGACAAGGGTATAGAAACAGGCCCAGAGGAGGAAAGGGTTATGCCCAAGAAAGGATTGCACCCGCAGTGGTATCCAGAAGCCAAAGTCATCTGCAACGGCGAAGTGGTGATGACGGTGGGATCCACCAAGCCGGAGCTCAAGGTGGATGTTTGGTCGGGCAACCATCCCTTTTTCACCGGCAGCCAGAAGATCATCGACAGCGAAGGCCGGGTGGAGAAGTTCATGCGCAAATACGGCATGAGCGGTGGCAAAAAGGCCAAGTAGAGGTTCCCCCCTCCGGGTGTGGGCAATACTTGGATTCCTGGGTATTGCGAGTCTATGGCTTCTGCTCAACTGATCGACCAGCTTAAGAATGTCGAAGCCACCTTTCAGGAGCTGACGGTGCGCTTGGCCGATCCGGACGTGGCCACGGATCCAGCTGAGCTGCAGCGGATTGCCAAGGCCCGCTCCTCCTTGGAGGCCACCGTCCAGGCTTTTCACGACTGGCAAAAGCTGAATCGCGATCTGCAACAGACGGAAGAACTTTTGCGGGAATCGGCCTCCGACCCGGAGCTGGAGGCGATGGCAAGAGCGGAACTTGAGCAACTGCGGGCCCGCCAAGAACAACTGGAGGAAAAGCTCACCCTGCTGCTGCTGCCCCGGGATCCCAACGACGACAAGAACATTATGTTGGAGATTCGCGCCGGCACCGGTGGGGAGGAGGCGGCGCTGTGGGCGGCGGATCTGGCCCGCATGTACACCCGCTACGCCGAAAAGCTGGGCTGGTCGGTGCGTCTGGCGAGCCTCTCGGAAGGAGAGCTGGGGGGCTACAAAGAGGCGATCCTGGAGATTCAAGGGGATCAGGTGTACAGCAAGCTCAAGTTTGAAGCTGGCGTGCATCGGGTGCAGCGGGTGCCCGTCACCGAAGCGCAAGGCCGTGTCCACACCTCGACGGCCACGGTGGCGGTGATGCCAGAGGTGGACGAGGTGGAGGTGGTCATCGACCCGAAAGACATCGAAATCAAAACGGCACGTTCTGGGGGGGCAGGCGGCCAAAACGTGAACAAGGTGGAGACGGCGGTGGATCTTCTCCACAAGCCCACCGGGATCCGGGTGTTTTGTACCGAGGAGCGTTCCCAACTGCAGAACCGCCAGCGGGCCATGCAGATTTTGCGGGCCAAACTCTACGAGATGAAGCTGCAGGAGCAACAGGCCTCCATTAGCTCTGCTCGGCGCATGCAGGTGGGAACGGGATCCCGCTCGGAAAAAATTCGCACCTACAACTACAAGGACAACCGCGTTACCGACCACCGCCTTAACCAGAATTTCCCTCTGCAGCCCATCTTGGATGGGGAGCTGGACGACTTGATCCAGGCTTGTATTGGCCTTTACCAAAAAGAGCTGTTGGCGGAGCTATCCTAGGCCAAACTGAGTTACCGCCAGCGAATGGGATCCCTTCTCGAGGACCTTTCCTCTGCCGAGCTAGCGGTAGAATAAATACCCACGTCGAGTGCCTAAACCCCCATGCTGGCCGAATACCGCCAACACGCCGCTGCCCGCGAGGCCCAAGGGATCCCGCCGCTGCCCTTAAACGCTGCCCAGACCAGCCAGGTGTGCGAGCTGCTGAAGGCCCCGCCTGCTGGCGAAGAAGCCTTTTTGTTGCACCTCTTAACAGAGCGCATCCCGCCGGGGGTCGATGAAGCCGCCTATGTGAAAGCGGGCTTTTTGGCCGCTGTGGCCAAGGAGGAGGTTGAATCCCCGTTGATCACTCCCCTGCGGGCGGTGGAGCTCTTGGGCACCATGCTGGGGGGCTACAACGTCCAGGTTTTGCTGGATCTGTTGCGGGATCCCCGGAGTGAGATTGCAGCGGCAGCAGCCCGCGCCCTCAGCCACACCCTGCTGGTTTTCGATGCCTTTCACGACGTGCTGGAGCTGAGCCAGTCCGGCAATGCCTATGCCCAACAGGTGATCGAGTCCTGGGCCAAGGGCGAATGGTTTACCGCCAAAGCTCCCCTGGCCGCAGCCATCACCGTGACGGTGTTCAAGGTTGCCGGCGAGATCAACACCGATGACCTTTCCCCCGCCGCCCACGCCACCACCCGCCCGGATATCCCCCTCCACGCCCAAGCCATGCTGGAGTCCCGCGCTCCAGGATCCCTGGTCACCATTGCCGAGCTGAAGCGCCGCGGCCATCCCGTTGCCTTTGTGGGGGATGTGGTGGGCACCGGCTCCTCCCGCAAATCCGCCCTCAACTCGCTGCTCTGGCACATCGGCCACGACATTCCCCATGTGCCCAACAAGCGGGCTGGGGGGGTGATCCTGGGGGGCACCATTGCGCCCATCTTCTTCAACACCGCCGAAGATGCCGGGGCCTTGCCCATCCAGTGCGATGTCTCCCGCCTGGAAACCGGCATGGTGGTTACCATTTGCCCCTACGAAGGCGTGATCCGCTCTGAGGCCGGCCAGGTTCTCTCCACCTTTTCCCTGCGGCCCGTGACCCTCCCCGACGAAGTGCGGGCGGGGGGACGTATTCCCCTGTTGATTGGCCGTGCCCTCACCGACAAAACCCGCCAAGCCTTGGGTTTGCCTCCCTCGACCTTGTTTATCCGCCCCACTCCACCGGCAGACACCGGCAAAGGCTATACCCTAGCGCAAAAAATCGTGGGCAAAGCCTGTGGGCTGCCAGGCGTGCGCCCAGGCACCAGTTGTGAGCCCCTCATTACCACGGTGGGATCCCAGGACACCACCGGCCCCATGACCCGCGATGAGCTGAAGGAGCTGGCCTGTCTGGGCTTCAACGCCGACCTAGTGCTGCAGAGCTTCTGCCACACCGCCGCCTATCCCAAGCCGGTGGACATCCAGATCCACAAAGAGCTGCCCGACTTTTTCGCTTCCCGCGGGGGCGTTGTCCTGCGTCCCGGCGATGGCATTATCCACTCCTGGCTCAACCGCATGCTCCTGCCGGATACCGTCGGCACCGGGGGCGACTCCCACACCCGCTTCCCCTTGGGGATCTCCTTCCCGGCGGGATCCGGTCTGGTGGCCTTTGCCGCCGCCATGGGGGTGATGCCCTTGGACATGCCGGAATCGGTGCTGGTGCGCTTTAAGGGGGAACTGCAGCCGGGGATCACCCTGCGGGACATTGTCCATGCCATCCCCTACGTGGCCATTCAGAGGGGGCTGCTCACCGTTGAGAAAAAAGGCAAGAAAAACGTCTTTGCCGGGCGCATCATGGAGATCGAGGGCCTGCCGCATCTGAAGGTGGAGCAAGCTTTTGAGTTTACCGATGCCTCGGCAGAGCGCAACTGTGCCGGCTGTACCATCCAGCTGAGCCTCGAGACGGTCTCAGAATATCTGCGCTCCAACGTGGTGCTGCTGAAAAACATGATTGCCCGCGGCTACCAGGATGCGAGAACCTTGCTGCGGCGCATCGCCAAAATGGAAGCATGGCTGGCCAACCCCAGCCTGATGGAAGCGGATCCCGACGCCGAATACGCCGAAGTCATTGAAATCGACCTCAGCACCATCACCGAACCGATTGTCTGTGCCCCCAACGATCCCGACAAGGTGATGACCCTGAGCGAAGTCCACGCTCAACACGCTGCGGGCAACCCCGATACGCCCCTCAAAATCGACGAGGTGTTCATCGGCTCCTGCATGACCAACATCGGCCACTACCGCGCCGCCGCCAAAGTTCTGGAAGGCCAAGGGCGGGCCAAGGTGCGCCAATTTTGGATCTGTCCGCCCACCCGCATGGATGAAGCGCAACTGCGCTCGGAAGGCGTGTACGGCACCTTTGCTGCCGCAGGGGCCAGAACGGAAATGCCGGGATGCAGCCTATGTATGGGCAACCAAGCCCGTGTGGAAGATGGGGCCACCGTCATGTCCACCTCCACCCGCAACTTCAACAACCGCATGGGCAAAGACGCGCGGGTTTATCTGGGATCCGCCGAGCTGGCCGCCGCCTGCGCCCTTTTGGGCCGGATCCCCACCCCTGAGGAATACCAAGAGATCGTCTCCAGCAAAATCCAACCCTTTGCCGGCGAGCTGTATCGCTACCTCAACTTCCACGAGATCCCCGGCTTTGAGGACGAAGGGCGGGTCATCCCCCCCGAGCAAATGCCCAAGATCGAGGATTTGCTCGGGATCCGTTCTTGAGCAGGGTGGAGTAGGATTCCAAATCTGCCCTGGGTCGCCCTGATACCATGGCAGGGATCGCCCCATTGCCCTGGAGAAAGCTCAATGGCCCTGAATCCAAAGAGGATCCGCCGCATCCACCGCACCCTTGCCCCCATCCTGGCCTTGCCTTTGGTGGTAACGGTGCTAACGGGATCCCTCTATCAAATTGCCCGCCTCAACCAAAACTTCGACTACTACTGGCTGATCCAAATCCACAAAGGGCAGTGGGGCCCCCTTGATTTGCAGGCGGTTTATCCATTCTTAAACGGACTGGGGCTGTTGGTGATGATAGCTACCGGCCTCAGTATGTGGTTACCCACAAAACCCCATCGCCGCCCCAAACATACGGAGTCCCAGAGGGTTTTGGATGGATAAACCTGTAGGGTAAACACCTAAGAAACATTCCAGAAAACCCTACATTTCCCGGAACGGATTTGAATACACTAGAAGCATAGAGGTTTTGCTTATACCTCTAAAGTTGAGCCCCGAAAGCTAAGCTAAAAACTCGAACTGGAAGTCAAAAAAGCAAAGTAATAGAGGAGGAGGATGCTCTATGGCTCTTGTCCGCTGGGATCCATTTCGGGAAATTGACGAAATTCAACGGGAAATGAACCGGATGTTCGACCGGCTGATCCCTCGCACCACCGAGGCCGACGGCTTCGCCTTCATGCCGGCAGTGGAGATGCACGATGATCCCGAAACCATTACCCTGAAGCTGGAGCTGCCCGGCTTGAACCCCAACGACTTGGATATCCAAGTCACAGCCGAAGCGGTCTCCATCACCGGGGAACGGCGATTTGAGAAGCGCTCTGAAGACAAAGGGGTAACCCGGACTGAATTCCGTTACGGGCGCTTCCAACGGGTGATCCCGCTGCCGAACCGGATCAAACACGATCAGGTGAAAGCCGAATACAAAGATGGGATCCTCACCCTCACCTTGCCGAAGGCAGACTCTGAAAAAGCCCAAGTGGTCAAAGTGAGCGTTGTCTCCTGATGGCCTAGAGGTTAGGCAACTTCCTAATAGGGAAAAAGGATCCCATAGAGGTAGGCGATGAGCCTACCTTTTTTTACATTTCGGTTCAAGATTCCATGGCTTCCCAGCTCCCCTCTCCTTCTGGGAAAGGGGCCGGGGCAAGGGCAGGGGCAACGACCATAAACTGGCTTCGCTGCAGGGATCCCCAGCCTTCCCTAGCGAACTCAACTCAACTCGATTTGACTTTTGCCCGCCGCTTTGGATAGGGTTTGAGTGCGCAACGGAGCCAAGGTTGAGAGCATGGCCAGCGTTACCTACGAACACGTTACCAAGCGCTACAGAGACACCACCGCCGTCCATGACCTGAACATCACCGTCGAAGACGGGGAATTTCTCGTCTTTGTCGGCCCCTCCGGCTGCGGCAAAACCACCTCCCTGCGCATGTTGGCCGGGTTGGAAGAAGTGAGCGCCGGATCCATCTACATCGGCGACCGGGTGGTGAACGATGTCCCCCCCAAGGATCGGGATATCGCCATGGTCTTCCAATCCTACGCCCTCTACCCCCACATGACCGTGGCCGAAAATATGGCCTTTGGCCTCAAGCTGCGCGGCCTGCCACGGGCGGAGATCGAAAGCCGGGTTAGAGGGGTGGCCAAGCGCCTTGGGATCGAGCACCTTCTCAACCGCAAGCCCAAGGAACTTTCGGGTGGGCAACGGCAGCGGGTTGCCGTCGGGCGGGCCATCGTGCGCAATCCGGCGGTGTTTTTGATGGATGAGCCCCTCTCCAACTTGGATGCCAAGCTGCGGGTACAGGCGCGGGCCGAGATTAGCAAGTTGCACATGCAACTGGGCACCACCTTTATCTACGTTACCCACGACCAGGTGGAGGCCATGACCATGGGCAACCGCATCGCCGTCATGAAGGATGGCCGCCTGCAGCAGGTGGATACCCCCCACACCCTCTACACCCGCCCGGCCAACCTGTTTGTGGCCGGGTTCATCGGCAGCCCCGCCATGAATTTCTTCCAGGCCAAGCTGCGGGAGCAGGAGGGCACCCTCTGGATCGATACCGGCGCCTTCCGCGTGGCCATCCCGCCCCACCAGGCAGAGCCCTATTGGCAATACGTCGGCAAGTCGGTCATCTTCGGCATCCGCCCGGAAAACATCCACGATCCCCACTACCAACCCCCAGGGATCCAACCTGCCCCGGTGCGGGCTAAGGTCTCGGTAACGGAGCTGGTGGGCCATGAAGTAATCCTCTATCTCAGCACCAGCGACCGAGAAGGGATCCTGGCCGAGCAGGAGTTTATTGCCCGCGTGGATCCCCGTACCCAGCTGCGCGTCAACCAGTGGGCGGAAGTGATCTTCGACATGGATCGCTTCCACCTGTTCGATCCCGAAACCGAGCAGCGCCTAGGTTAAACCCTGGAATCGCTTTAGAATCCTAATCAGTCCTACAGAGGCAGGGATCCCTATGCCGGAGCAATCGACGTCCCGCTTGGTTCAGGCGCAGTTTGACGAATTTCCCTACCCGAATGTCCCGATTGAGCAGACGGTTACGGATAACTTCGCGCTTTTTGCCAACAGCCTCACCACCGCTTACTATCGCCGCAACCGCAAGGTGGTCAAACCCGAGGGCAAAGTGATGCTCAACGCCGGCTGTGGCTCCGGCTGGGAGACCCTCGTGCTGGCCACGGCCAATCCAGGAGCTTCTTTTGTCGGGGTGGACATCTCGGCAGAATCCCTGAAAATGGCCCGGCAGCGCTTCGAGTTCCACCAGATCAAAGAGGCGCGTTTCGAGGTGATGGACATCACCGACCTGCAAGCCTTGGGGGAGCAGTTCGATTTCATCGCCTGCAACGACGTGCTCTACCTACTGGACGATCCGGTGGCAGGGCTGAAAGGCATGCGCCAAGTCCTCAAACCGGACGGCATCATCCGCACCAATGTCCACAGCCTTTACCAGCGCCAGTTTATTTTCAACATGCAGGATGCCATGGAGCTGCTGGGGGTGATGGATGAGCCGGCTGCCAAAGCCGTTCCCATCCTCAGGGAGCTGATGGATGCCCTCCACGAGGGCAGCTTCGTCAAAAGCCACTGGCAGGGGGATGCCATCAAAACCACCAATGGGATCCTGGCCAACTTCCTGCTGCGCAGCGACAAAGGCTTTACCGTGCCTCAGGTCTTTGAGATGCTCCGCCAAGCCGGGCTGGAGTTCATCAGCATGGTCAATTGGCAGCAGTGGAAGCTGGAGCGGGTCCTCACCAAGCCCGTTCCCTACGCTCTGCGCCAAATCAAAAAGCTCAACCAAGAGGAGCTGCTGCACTTTATCGAGTTAATCTTTCCCAACCTGACCCGCCTGATCGACTTCTGGTGTGGCCACCCCACCGGGGCGACTTCTCCTCAACCCTTCAGCAGCGAGGAATGGAGAAATGGCTTGGTACAGGCGCATCCTCTGCTGCTGAGGCTCAACGCCAAGGCTGCCTTTGAGAATGCCATCCGCGACAATGGCCCGGTCAACATCAACGGCTGGCCCGGCTCCGAGGGCAACATCACCATCGATCCCTTCTCGGTGCGCTGGTTGATCGATGTTTTTGGAGAAGAGCCTGTTCCTGTACAGGCCCTGGCGGCCAAGGCGCTAGATCTCATGGATTGGACCCCCGAAGAGGCCTTTAACCAAGTGGTGGCCAATCTCAAGTTCCTGGAAGAGCGGCTGGTGGTGCTGTTGCACTCGCCGCTGCGTTGAGTTCAAGAACCTACCCCCCTCTCCCCCTGGGAGAGGGGCCGGGGGTGTTTGCGTTTAGCGACGCGGAGCGCTTGGGCTGGGAGAGGGGCTGGGGGTGAGGGTCTGCAGCACCCTGATTTGCTCGGCCCGAATGGCTGCCGGGATCCCCCCTTCCGCATCGACGTTGACGGCGAACCGAACGGTGCCTTCCATTTCCACCACATCTCCCGGGAGCAGATCCAGCCAACTGGCAGAGCGGCCAAGGCGAGTCACTTGCACCTCCTCAGCGGGAACCACCGAGACCCACGTGCCCGCGTAGCGATCCAAGCTGGGGCTGACTTTTTCCAAGTTGACCCCAATCCAGCCCTCCTTGCGGTTGAGCAGCCGCACCGTCCCAGTTAGTTGGAAAGGCTGTGCTTCTTCCGCTAACTTGATTGGCTCGTAGAGAACCTCTGTATTTAAAGGCTGCAGCCGAGCCAACTCCACCCGCCACCCTTGAGCCTGGCGATAGAGGGTAACCTCCATAACTGCGCGCAGCCGACCCTCCGGCAAAGGCTCGTAGAAGCCCAACTGAGAGCGAAAAGGGCGAAAACGGGGATCCTCCCGATCCGGCTCTGTTAAAAATCGTTGCAGCTCCTCGGCAGTGAACTGGAAACGCAAAGTCGGCACCACCGCTTCTGGCTTCAGGATTGCCTCCACCCGGAAAATGGCCGTATTGCCCACCGCTTGAATGGGGGTGAGGGTAAACTCCTCCGCTGAGGGCCACGATTGATCCAAGGCCCCCGGAGGGATCCCTTTTAGCAGCCGCGGAGTGAGCAGGGCTTCTGCGGTGGCAAAATCGCGGGCATTGGCCGCCTGGACAAACTCCCGCAGCGTTTCTTCAGCCGTTTTGGCCTGCCAACAGCCCCCCAGAGGCAGCAAAGCCAGCACCAGGAAAAACCATGCTCTCACATCCACACCCTCCCCAATCTCCCTGCAGGTAACAGTCCTAGGGGTTCTCGGTTGGAGATGCAGAATTTTCACCGGGATCCGCTGCTTCTGTCTCTTCTGGGTTTTCCGACTGGGATCCCGAAGCAGCAGGTGGCTTATCCGGCTGCCACACTTCAATTCGCCAGCCGCGATCTTGCTGGTAGAGGGTGATCTTGACGCGGGAGGTTACCGTCTCTCCCTCCAGGCGCATCCCCACCAACTGAGGGGCCAACTGCTGATAGGTGGGATCCGCCAGATCCGGCTGGGTCAAATACTTGCGCAACGTCAAGGGATCCAGCCCCAGGCGCTGGGCCGCATCCTCCAGCGAGTCGGTGCCCTCCACCCAGACATAGGCCGTCTTCCCGGTCACCTCTTGGTTGCGCACCTGCACGTTCTCCCCCACCGTGCCCCAAATCGAAGGCAGGGATCCCGGCCGGAGGGCATTGCTGAAGCGCTCCGTCAGGTAGCTGTCTGCCGTGCCCCAGTCCCCCTTCTCGGTGGCTGCGATAAACGTTTTCACCACCTGGTCAGGAGCTT
This sequence comes from Thermostichus sp. MS-CIW-26, assembly GCF_054059115.1. Taxonomy (NCBI): domain Bacteria; kingdom Bacillati; phylum Cyanobacteriota; class Cyanophyceae; order Thermostichales; family Thermostichaceae; genus Thermostichus; species Thermostichus sp. MS-CIW-26. The sequence goes on along the minus strand of NZ_JBSSBV010000001.1, from coordinate 163,394 downwards.
GCACAGGAGCTGCCTGGGTACAGGCGATCCCTCCTGCCAAGGCGGCAGCAGCAATCCAGACGGGGAAACGGCGTACCATGAACATCCCTCAACCACAAGCGGCATCGCTCTCCTAGGTTACCAAACTTTTTCCGCCTTCTCTTCTGCCTGTTCAGAAGACCCAGTGCAGCTCCGGCAAGGTGGTAGGATAATTCAGCAGCTTAGTTAGCGAAGCCATGGGGATCCCCACCACTGCCGATGAATGTAACGAGCTGGGCATCTCTCACTGCTTGAAGGCCCAGCAAGCCAAAACCTCGCGGGAGCGACGTGCGGCTTGGGCCATGGCTCTGGCGGCCTGGCGGCAGGGTTTGGATCTCGATCCCAACCATCTCCCCTCCCAGTTCAATCGCCTCCATGCCCTTTTGGCCTTGGGAAGCGGCTACACGGCCCTCCAAGAGGGAAAAGAGCTGCTCTCCCGGCTTTTGACCCAGCGTTACCTAGAAGATCCCAGCTTGGGCCTAACTGGATCCCAGCCCAAGCTCGCTTGGGATCCCCCTCGTCTGGCTTCTGCTAGCAAAAAGGCCCGCCGCTCTTCTAAGGCCGCTTCTGCTTCCCGCCTTGGCCCCCGCGAGCGCTACCTCCACACTCTAGCCCGTTGGCTAGCCCACCACAGCGGAGTCGTTTACCGACCGGAGCCATTGCCCTACTGGCGGCTGGCTGCAGCCATTGACCCAGAGGATCTAGAGGCGCAAATGGTGGTTGCCATGAATGCGGCGGCCCAAGCGCAGCCGGAAGGGCCTTTTTTGCTGCAGAAAATAGCGGATCACTTCCCTGGCCAAAAAGATCGGGCCATGCAAGTGCTGCAACTGGTTCTAGATCGCTACATTCCGCGGCAGGATCCCTCCAAGGCGGAGTCGGATTCAGCAGAGCAAGAGTTAGAAACGCCTCCTAACGGAGATCCAGCCTCGGAGGCGGTGGCCAGTATGGAAATTTGGACTCAGTATGAGGGGTACAAGCTAAGGCTGGAGCCAGACCTTAAGAGCATTGCAACCTTTGTCCTCCTGGCTCAAGATCGCTGGTTTGAAAGTGAAATCGAGCTGTGTCGGCAAATCCTCAAGCCGGGCATGAACGCCATTGACGTGGGGGCCAACGTTGGGGTTTACACCTTTCTCTTTGCCCGCTGTGTGGGCGAGTCTGGAAAAGTCTATGCCATTGAACCTACGCCGGGATGTGTGCAGTGCTTGCAGGCAACTGTTGCCCAGAACAAGCTCGATCAAACTGTGCAGGTTGTCGAAGCAGCCGCAGGCGAAGAGTCTCGCGAGGTTTATCTAGTTTGCGAAGGGGCCAGCGCTGTCAACCGCATCGTCACGGATCCCATGTCGGTTGTAGAAGAAACCAAGCCGGTGCAGCAAATCACCTTGGACGAGTTGTGGATCTCAGAGGGCAGCCCCGACATTGATTTGCTCAAAGTCGATGTGGAAGGGGCAGAAGTTCCCGTTTTGAAGGGGGGGAGAAAGCTGATCGAGACCTGTACCCCGCTGATCCTGTTTGAAAACCGACATGTCGACCAGTTTTCAGGTTTGGAGTCGGCGAAGCTTCTTGCCGAATTGGGTTATCTCATTTATGTCTATAACCCAGTGATCCAAGATCTCAGCATTGTTCAGGACTCTGTCCGACCGCCAACTGCGTTAAACTTGGTTGCTGTGCATCCCCGTCGCTTTTCTCTTGTCAGCAAAGCCGGTCTAATCTAGCCGTTTCTGTGGAGTAGAACAATGCCTTTCCCGATTAGCGAGATCCTCGGCAAAGACATGCCTTTTATCCGAATTGCAGACGTGGGGGCGATGTTTCTCGTCGGCGATAACTTCGACAAGCTGGTTCAGGAAGGGCATGCCCAGTTGATAGGATTTGAGCCCCAAAAAGAAGAATGCGAAAAGCTCAACGCCAGAGCCCTAGCCGAGGCTCCTCGCGCCGACAAAGTGAAGCGGCAGTACTTTCCCTACTTCATTGGGGATGGATCCCGTCGCAAGTTTTATTTCACCAATACCGGCTACACCTCCTCTCTTTACGAGCCCGATCAGGAGCTGGCCCAGCATTTTGAGAACTTGGCGGAAGTTTGTCGGGTAACTCGGGTTGAGGAAGTCCAGACTACTCGGCTAGATGACATTCTAGAACTGGGCGAAGTGGACTTTCTGAAGATGGATGTTCAGGGAGCTGAGCTGGATGTTATCCGGGGCGCTAGAAAAACTCTACAGAGTGTTACTGTTATCCAAACAGAAGTCGAGTACATACCCCTCTACAAAAACCAGCCTCTTTTTAGCGATGTGGATATTGCCCTTAGGGAAGAGGGCTTTCTTCTGCATGGCATGGCCAGCAACATTGGCGCCTGCCTCAAGCCCTTTTCAGCCAGAACCTATCGCCCTTACACCCAAGTGTTGTGGTGCGACTATGTTTACGTCAAAAACTTTATGCACCTGGATCGGCTTTCCTCGCGCCAGCGGCTGGCAATGGCGGTAGTTTTGCATGAGGTTTACTTGTCCTACGATCTGGTAGCTTTCATCCTGGGCGTCCATGACCAAATTGCCCAAACCCGCTACAAAGACTTCTACCTGGCCAGGATGTTTGCCGCTCTCAATGTCTCTTAAATTGCTCAGACGAGGTGGGGGATGATCGTCATCGACGGGGTTATCTGGCAGTCGGAAGGGTTTTCTCGCTCTCCACTTTTGGATCAGTCCTACCTGTGGCTGAGCCTCATTGAAGAGTGGGTCAAGGCCAAGAAGGCAACGAAGTTTGTGGTGCTCACCCGCGGGCAAACTTGGTTGCCACCGGGAACTTTTTTTTCCGAGATCCCTCGCTTTGCCTTTGCGGAAGCGGATGAAGATCGCGCCGGCCTGCAGAGCGCCTGCGACCAGCTCAAGGCCAGGCTGTTTCTCTCCACCGGCTACACCACCCCCATCTCCACCCCTTCCATCGCCTTCATCTACGACCTAGAAGCAGAGGCTGGCAGCCAGTTTCATCCAGAATACATCGAGAAGAAAAACGCCATCTTGGCTGCTTCCCACTACGTTTTCTTCTCCGATGAAGTGCTTGCTGGCTTCCGAACCCACTACCCCGGGATCCCTCCCGAGCAGATGTCGCTAGTCTACCCGGCCATTGAAGGCTGGGCCAAGCCGGCTGCTCCCGATGCCATGGCCGAGTTTCGCCGCAAGTTTCAGTTGACTCGCCCTTTTTTCTTGGCCGTCTTGCCCGAACAGCTGGCTGATTACCGTGGCATCCAGGCTGTCAGCCAAGCTTGGGAGATCCTGCAGGGCCAAAAGCTCTCCCGCACCGAGCTGGTCTTTGCCTTTCCCAGTCCTCTGGAGGTGGATCCCGTCAAAGCGCAACTGCCCCAACGAGAAGGCCTTCGCTACCTCAGCCTGAGCAATCCCGAGCTTGCCTGCGCCTATTCCTCGGCTCTGGCGCTGGTTTTCCACTCCACCTTTCGGCCCAGCAGCCCCCTTGAGGCGATGGCCTGCGGCTGCCCCGTGGTGCATTACCGGGATGAGCAGCCAAATGCCTCCGGCTCGGAGTCGGCAACTGCCTCTGGAGAGAAAAAAGATAAGGATCCCTTGCAGAACTCGACAGCCCTGCTCTGCCAAGGCTCTCTTCAAGAGCTGGTTGACGCCTTGCAGCGCATTCAAAGCTACCCGGTACGCTCTCCTCTGATTGCCAAGGGGCTGGAACGGGCCAAGGAGCTGAGCTGGTCAACAGTGGCCGCCAAGCTGTGGGAGATCTTTGACCGGGTTGCCCCCCCTGGTGAGACTTCCCGCGAATCCCAGGAATCACCAGGATCAGCCGCTGGCGGCAAACTTACTGGCCGCTGACCACCAAGTTTTTCCACATCTGCCGATAGGCCCGCTCCAAAGCGCGAGCATGGCTTTGTGGATCCCGCAGGGGCGATTTCTCCATCATGTCTCGCAGGTTGTGGCGCAGATGCCGCAGCCGCTCCAGATCACTGGCCAAGTTCACGGCAATTTCCACGTATTCTTCCGGCGTTTGGGCCACCAGCTCCGGCAGCCCCACGTTGGTGAGGATGGAGACCCCCACCCGGCAGACATGAGCGTTGCCTGCCAAGACCACCACTGGCGCACCGCCCCAGAGGGTTTCGCAGGTGGTGGTGGTGCCGTTGTAGGGGAAAGGATCCAGGCCGATATCAATCTCACTGTAGATCTGGAGATGCTCTGGAATGCTGCGGCGATCTCCCACCAGATGCACCCGCTGCCGATCCACCCCGTGCCGCTCAAAGTGCCCCCAGAAGATCTCGCAGACGCTGCTGTCGGTGTAGCGCATGTTTTTGAGCAGGATGCGGGCGTTAGGGAGCCGCTTGAGGATCTCTGCCCACACGGCCACCACGTTGGGGGTAATTTTGGTGGGGTTGTTGCAGCAGCCAAAGGTAATGTAGCCGGCAGACAGAGCCGGTAGCTCGGAAACCGGCGGAAAGATATCCACAGGGTTGTAGCAGAGAAAGCTTTTGGGCAGGCGCATCAACTTTTCTGTGTGGTACCTTTCCGTCATGCCCGGCGGGTCGGCGTAGGCATCGGTGATGCGGTAGTCCACCAAGGTCAGGCCGGTGGTGTTGGGGTAGCCCAGATAGGTGGCCTGGATGGGGGCAGGTTTGAGGGCCAGCACGCCCAAGCGGTTGTAGGCCGTATGGCCGGCCAGATCCACCAGAATGTCGATCTTGTCCTCGTGGATGAGGTCGGCCACCTCCACATCGGAGCGGATCTTGTGGATATCTCGCCAGCCGTCAGCCTTTTCCTTCATCCGCTCGGTCACAATGTCCGAATACGGCCCGTTGGAATAGCAGTAGATCTGGAAGCGCTCGTGGTTGTGGTGGTTATAGACATGCTCAAAAAACATGCTCACGGAGTGCAGCTTAAAGTCTCCGGAGATGTAGCCGATGCGCAGAGGCCGCTTCAGATCCCGATCCCGGTGGTAGGGCCGCCGCAGATGGGCCACCGAGGCTTGGGTGGCATCCCCCCACTTCTTGTGCTCCCGCAGGGTCTCTTCGGGATCGAAATCGGGGGCGTAGTGCAGGCCCATGAGGATGTTGCCGTGGAAAGCGATCACCCCCGGAGCCAGCTTGGCCGACTTGCGGTAGGCTTTGATGGCCTCCTCGTGGCGGCATTGCTGGAGGAAGGTGCCTGCCAACCCTGCATAGGTGGAAGGATCCTCGGGGTTGATCTCCAGGGCGCGCTGGAAAGATTCCAGTGCCTCGGTTAGGCGGTTCAGCTCTTTGTAAACGGATCCCAGGGCCCGGTGAACATCCAGGAAGTCCGGCTTGAGGCGGGCCGCTTCCTGCAAAACCGGCAGGGCCTCTTCGTTGCGGTGCTGGCTTTGCAACAACAGCCCCAAGTTGCAGTAGGCTTCTCCCAACTCCGGGTCGTGCACCAGCGCCTGCCGATATTGGATCTCTTCTTTTTCCGGCTCGTTCAAATGCCGATAGGCCAGGCCCAGGTTGTTGTAGGCCAGGGCAAAATCGGGCTTGTGCTCCAGGGCCGCTTCCAGCAAGGGGATGGCCTCCTTAAACCGCAGTTGATCCAATAGCAGGCAGCCGGCCTCGAAGTAGGCCTCGGCCAGGTTGGGCCGCACGCCCAGAGCGCGGCTGAGGTGGGCCATGCTGTCTAGCAGTCCATTGGAGAACACCTTGCGCAGCTTGCGATCTGACAGAAGGTTGGCCAAGCCGCGATGGGCCTCGGCGTAGTCTGGCTGCAGGCCAAGGGCCACATGGTAGTAGTCCAACGCCCGTTGCGGCTGCTTCAGCTTGCGATAGGCTGTGGCCAGGTTGAAGTAAACCCGCGGGCGATCCGGCTGCAGCGCCAAAGCCGCCCGATAGGCTTCGATGGCCGCCTCCGGCTGTCCCTGCTCCAGCAGGGCGGTGCCCAGGTTGATGTGAGCTTCCACCAAGTGCCCATCCAGCTCCAGCGCCTGGCGGAAAGCAGCAATAGCTTCCTCCCAGTTCCCTTGCTCTGCCAAGGTCAAGCCCAAGCCATTGTGCAAGGCCGCTTGCTGCGGATCCTGCTCCAGGAGCTGCCGATAGAGCTCAGCGGAGCGCTCCAACTGCCCCGCCTCGCGGCAGAGCTCGGCCAGTTCTTGCGCCCGCTCTGGGGTAAACTCTAGCGCCAGCGCCTGCTCCAGATGCTCAATGGCCGTTGCCAGCCGCCCTTTTTGCCGCTCAATGTGGGCCAAATCTGTCAAAATCTGAGGATCTTGGGGCTGCAGGGCCAGGGCCCGCCGGTAATACTCCTCGGCTTGGTCATACTGGCCCAGCTGGAAGTGGCAGAGGCCCAGGTTGAAGAGGGCCTGCAGGTAATCGGGCTGCAGCGCCACCGCTTGGCTGTAGCATTCGATAGCTGCTTCCCGCTTGCCCAGCGCTTGATATACAGCGCCCAAGTTGCTGTGAAAAGCTGCCTGCTCTGGCCGCAGCTGCGTGGCTTTGGCCATGTGGGCCGCGGCTTCCTCAAGGCGGCCCGTCTGGTAGCAGAGGATGCCCAGAAAATGCAGAGCCTCCGGTTGGTCGGGCTGGAGAGCCAACACCTGCCGGTAGGCCGCCTCCGCCTGCTGCAGCTCCCCTGCCTGGTGGTGGCGGATGGCCACTTCCAAAGTAGCTATCAGCGCATCGGGTGTCACTTGGTCTGGATCCCTGGGTTTCACGACTCCTGATTCTATACCTAATCTGGGTTGCGCGAGAAAAAAGCGGGCCCGCCTGCACAGGCCCGCCAGCTGCTGAGGCAGCAGAGCGCCAATTAGCGCGGGACAGTGAAGGTGATGTCCAGCCGTGGCCCGCGAGCGGTGGTGATAGGGCCAGCACCCGTACCCGTGGCCGGCTCTTTGTCGAACTCGGCGCGGCAGGTGCCCGTAGCCCCCTGGCTAATCTCGAAACCAGCCGCATTGGCCGGCGTGCCTGCCACCGTGCCGCTGGAGGTAAAGCTGGCAGTGAAGGTGGCCGTGTAGGAGAAAGTTTGGTTGGGGGCGAATAGAGTCAGGTTGACCGGGCCAGTGAGCTGACTGCCAAAGGCACTGAAGCTTGCGGAGACGCTAGCTGGATTAGAAACCGTCGGACCGGCAAATGTGAAGTTACCACCAACAAGGCCACCTATCTGTAGGGTACTCTGCGTAATGGTAGTCTGACCAGTGGGTAGGAAAGCAGTAAAGGTGCTTCCTGCAGCACTGAAGCTTACCGTAACTGGGTTGGTGGCCAGGAGGGTAATCGTGAGCGTGGCTGGGGAGGTGGATGCAACTGAATAGATGTTTGCACTGGCACTTGCACCTACCGTAAGGGACCCAGTGAACCCTATTTGCACAGGAGCAACCGCGTTAAATACAGGTGCTCCAGAAGCACTTGCAGAAGTTGTGGTGCTAAAGGAAGCAGTTATGGTGGCGAATACTGACGTGGCCTGGTTGTTCCACACCTCCTTGGCGCACTGCAGCCGCACCTGGTAGAAGCGCGGGCCTGGCGCCGACACCGCCCGCTGCACCCCAGGCCCCACATCCGCCAGCCGCGGCCCCGCCGACGCATCGTTCCCCAGCACGTTGCCCGTAAAGCTCAAAGCCACAAAGCCAGAAGTCGCCGGCGCAAAGAAGTCGCTGGACACCACGTTGTCAACCGCGCCCAGCCGCACTTCTTGGAACACCACACTGTTGGCCGGCAGGTTGTGCGGTGTCGGATCCAGGAAGAAGAAGCCCCGCCCCCGGTCGCCAGTAATACCAGGAATGGTGGTCGAGTCGTTGGAGGGCAACTGCACCAGCGTCAACTGCGCCCCCTGCACAATCGCGTTGCGGGGAATGGCGTCGGGAATGGGGAAGGAAAGCACCGCCCGGAAGTCAGAGTAGGTGGCCAGCGGCAGGTTCTCGGCTGTGCCGGAGCGGCGGATGCCAAAGCCAACGGGAATGACAATGGGGTTGGAGAAGACTAGTCCCCCCGGAGTGAGAGCGGCCAGTTGGGTGGGCAGAGCGCTGATGGGCGGAGCCGTGGTGGGAGTGGGAGCAGGAACAGGGGTTGGAGGTGGTGGCGGCGGAGCTGGGGGAGCCGGTGGGGGTGGTGGGGGTGGGGGCGGCACGGGTGTGACGGTGCCGGTGCTGCTTTCACCGCAACCGGTGAGCAGCAGGGGCAGCAGCACCACTGTGGAAGCCAGAGACAGAGACCCGAGTGACTTCAGGAGCCACTTGTGCATTGTTCCGTTCATTGTTCTCCTCTTAACCAAAAAAGTAGGGTTCGGCTGAACACTTCCCTTAACTTACCCGATCAACTCGCCCAGGGCAAGCCAGGCCGTAGGAAAGAGCCAATCGAGGAAAGACGCACACGCGCTTGGATAAGCGGCTCGTCTGTTTACTCTGCTTATCATACAAGCCCATTAGCCCGCTTTGGCAAGTACTGCCGATTTTTTCTGGACAAGATCAAAGGTGACGTGGGTCACAGACACCGGGCAGGGTCCCGGGAAGGAGTCGGGTGGCGGCTTCTGGGAGCAAAGCAGGTGGAGCCACCGGAAGAGCAGTCAGAATCCTTGCCCGGCATGGCTTTTGCGGATCCACCTGGAAAAAACCGGAAGATTTGCCTATTTCCTCACAAAAGGATGCTTGATCCGGGGCAGAAGGGTGGCAGGATGAGGAGTGGATGTTTTTTCTGGAGACCCAACCAGGATGGCTACCTACAAGGTCACTCTGATCAACGAGGAGCAAGGCTTAAACGTCACCATCGATGTGCCGGATGACGAATACATTTTGGACGTGGCGGAAGAGCAAGGGATCGAGCTGCCCTATTCCTGCCGCGCCGGTGCCTGTTCGACCTGTGCCGGCAAGCTGGTGAGCGGCACGGTGGATCAAAGCGATCAGTCCTTCCTGGATGATGATCAGATCGAGCAGGGCTATGTGCTGACCTGTGTGGCTTACCCTACTTCCGACTGCACCATCATCACCCACCAAGAAGAAGCCCTTTACTGATCGAGCTTGAATTTCCGTCCTCAACCCCAGCCCCTCTTCCAAAGAGAGAGGGGTTTTTGTTTTGGGTGGCCCAAGGGGGTGTTCGAGCGCTCCGCGCTGCTGAGGCCCTCACCCAGAGGGAGAGGAGCATGACTCTAGTCAATGATACGCTGGACTATACTGAAAATAATGTACAGTATGTTCAGTATGGCTGCTTGGTATGGCTAGGTATGTGAAACCGAGAGAAGCGGCGGATTACTTTGGGGTGTGTCTCCACACTTTGAGGCGATGGGAACAGAAGGGCTGGATCAATGCAATACGTACACCATCCGGTAGGGCGAGAAGGTATGACCTCGACAGCTACATCAAAGCGCCCAGAAAGGCCAAGCGAGTCGTTTTGTATGCCCGAGTCAGCAGTCGAGGGCAGAAGTCAGACTTGGAGCGACAGATTGCAAGACTGGTTAACCTCTATCCTGGAGCCGAAGTGGTCGGAGAGGTTGGCGGCGGTCTCAACTTCAAAAGACCAAAGTTCCTTGCCTTATTGGAACGAGTTCGTGCGGGAGATGTCGGAACAATTGTGGTCGCTCACCGGGATCGACTCTGCCGGTTTGGATTTGAGTTCGTTGAGTGGTACTGCCGCCAATACGGGTGCGAAATCTTGGTTCTCGATGACGATCACTTTTCTCCCCAACAGGAACTGGTTGAGGATATCCTCGCCATCCTGCACTGCTTCAGCAGTCGGCTCTACGGACTCAGGAAGTATCGGGCTGCAATCGAGAAAGATACGGATTTATCCGGAGCCAGCGCTGGCTAAGGCTTGGAAGCATTGGCAAGCGGCATGCCGGTACTGCTACAACCAAGCGATTGCCTATCAGCGTCAGCATGGCGCTCCAAGAACGGCCAGAAAGTTGCGGGATATCATCCTGCGTTCCGCCCTACCCCAGTGGGTTAAGGACGCCCCCTGCCACATCAAACAGAACGCGGTCGTCGAGGCGTGGTTAGCGTTTCACCGGAGTAAGGACGCGAGGTTTCGCAGTGTGCGGGACAGGTCGCATACGCTGCAATTCAACGCCGGCAACTTTCGCAATGGGACGTGGTATCCGAAACTCACCCGAGGCCTGACATTCCGTGCGTCCGAGGAGATACCCAGAGAATGGGCACGCGGAACTGAGCTAATGCGGGTGAAAGACAGATGGTATGCCATCTTTCCTGGGCCCGTGAACGAGCAGTGTTCGTTAGCGAAGGGGGTGATTGCGCTTGACCCTGGAGTAAGAAGCTTCTTCACAGGGTTTGATGGAGCAGGTTTTGTAGATATCGCCAAGGGGGACTTTGGTAGAATCACTCGGCTGTGCTACCACCTAGACGACCTGCAATCCAGGCTGAGCAAAGCGCCGAGGCTCAAGCGTAGGCGAATGCGGCAGGCGGCGTTTCGCTTGCGGGAGAGAATCAGAAACTTGGTGGCCGAGTGCCATCGCAAGGTAGCGGCGTTCCTAACGGATAACTACCGATTGATATTCCTCCCCACTTTCGAGTCAACCCAGATGGTTGCCAAGGCAGGGAGGAAGTTTGGTAGCAAGACGGCGAGGGCGATGCTCACCTGGGCGCACTATCGGTTCAAGCAGTTCCTGAAGTTTCAAGCCCAAAAGAAAAACGTGGTTGTCGTGGAAGTATCGGAAGCGTACACCAGCAAAACCTGTACCAAGTGCGGGCACATCCATACTAAGTTGGGTGGCGCAAAAGTGTTCACATGCCCAAAGTGCAACCATAGGCTACCACGAGATTGGCAAGGCGCTCTGGGCGTCATGCTCAGAGCTTTGCGGGATACCGCCTTTCTGTTCGGAAATGGACAGAATGCTATCGCTTCACCGTTGAGCAGTAATGGTCAGCAGTGTTCAGCGTAAATGTATCAGAATTGGCAGTGGTAGGATTTCCTTATTCTGTAGTGCTTCAGCAACCATGACCCCTGAGCAAGAGCAGTGGCTGATTCAAGCCATCCAGGAGCTACAAGCCTCCCAGAGAGAATTGCAAGCCTCCCAGAGAGAATTGCAAGCCTCCCAAAGAGAATTGCAGGCCGCTCAGCAGGAGCTGCGCCTTGTCCAACAAAACCAGCAGGTTTTGATTCAAGAGCTGCGGGAAGGACAGGCGATGCTGGCCCAGTTTTTTCGCGAGTCAATGGATCGGTTTGATGAGCGCACCCGGGCTATTGAACGGCGCACCGAAGCTGTGGAGCGCCGCACCGAAGCTTTGGAACGGCGCACTGACGAGATGGCCCGAGAGATGCGGGAGATGCGGCAGGAGATTCGGGATCTGCGCCGCGATTTTCTGGAACGGCGTTAGCTTCCATCCAACCCTGGCCCAAGCGCTCACAGCCCCTTTCCCAGGGAGAAATGCAGGGTGATAGGATTTTTTTATTCTTCTGTAACCCTCGCCGACCATGACCCCTGAGCAAGAGCAGTGGCTGATTCGCGCCATCCAAGAGTTGCAAGCTGCCCAGCAGGAGCTGCGTCTTGTCCAACAAAACCAGCAGGTTTTGATTCAAGAGCTGCGGGAAGGGCAGGCGATGCTGGCCCAGTTTTTTCGCGAGTCAATGGATCGGTTTGATGAGCGCACCCGGGCTATTGAACGGCGCACGGAAGCTGTGGAACGGCGCACAGAAGCACTGGAACGGCGCACCGACCAGATGGCGGAAGAGATGAGGGAGATCCGGCAGGAGATTCGGGATCTGCGCCGCGATTTTTTGGAACGGCGTTGACTGCCAACAGACCGAGCGCTCACAGCCCTGCTCCCAGAGGAAGAGAGGGGTTGTGCGAGATGACAAGGCTAGTATGGCAGCAAAGAGACTTTTGGCCGAGACGGTTTATGGCTTTGGCAATGGGATCCGTTTCTGCACCATCAAGAGCTCGCCTGAGTTTGGCGGAATACCTTGCTTATTCGGATGGCAGTGATACCCGCTATGAGCTGGTGGCAGGGGAGTTGGTGCCCATGGCTCTTCCGACTGGGCGGCATGTGCAGATTCAAAAGTTTCTCAGCTGGGTTTTTGAGGCAGAGATTGCGCGGCAGAAGTTGCCCTGGACGGTGATACAGGGAGGTCTGGGGATCCAGTCGCCGCGGGGCAATCGGTGGGCTACGGTGCGGATCCCGGATGTGGTGGTGCTGCCTTTGGAACAGTGGCAGGAGATGGGATCCCGGGAGGCGTTGATCCGCCTAGAGGAGCCGCCGCTGCTGCTGGTGGTGGAGGTGGTGAGTGAGTTGAGCCGGGCAGCAGACTACCGGGCCAAGCAAGCAGAGTATTGCGTTTTGGGGATCGGCGAGTATTGGGTTGTGGATCCCTTGGAGGAGAAGGTGAGCCTGCTGCTGCTTCATGAAGGCTGGTACGATGTGCTGGAGCTGAAGGGATCCGATCCGGTATCCTCAAAGGTCTTTCCCAAGCTGGAGTTGCAGGCGGGGGAGATCTTGGCTGCGGATTCGGGTTATTCTGGTAAAGCTACGGGGAGTTAGCTCAGTTGGTAGAGCGCTGCGATCGCACCGCAGAGGTCAGGGATTCGAGTTCCCTACTCTCCATTGAGGTTTTGGATTTGGATCCCTTGCCCCCGATCCCTCTCCCAGGAGGAGAGAAGAGTTAGTGGTGGTAGGATTTCCTTATTCTGTAGTGTTTCAGTAACCATGACGCCCGAGCAAGAACAGTGGCTGATTCAAGCCATCCAAGAGTTGCAAGCCTCCCAAAGAGAGTTGCAAGCCTCCCAAAGAGAGCTGCAAGCCTCCCAAAAAGAATTGCAAGCTGCCCAGCAGGAGCTGCGCCTTGTCCAGCAGAACCAGCAGGTTTTGATTCAAGAGCTGCGGGAGGGACAGGCGATGCTGGCGCAGTTCTTTCGCGAGTCAATGGATCGGTTTGACGAGCGTACTCGGGCCATCGAACGCCGCACAGAAGCACTGGAACGGCGCACTGACGAGATGGCCCGAGAGATGCGGGAGATGCGGCAAGAGATTCGGGATCTGCGCCGCGATTTTTTGGAACGGCGGTAACTTGGGCCCAAGCGCTCTGCGTTGCTAATGTAACCATCCCCGGATCCTTACTCCCAGGGGGAGATCTAGGGTGGTAGGATTTCCTTATTCCGTAGTGCTTCAGTAAGCATGACACCTGAGCAAGAGCAGTGGCTGATTCGGGCCGTCCAGGAGTTGCAAGCTGCCCAGCAGAACCAGCAGGTTTTGATCCAAGAGCTGCGGGAAGGGCAGGCGATGCTGGCACAGTTTTTCCGGGAGGCGCTGGATCGCTTTGACGAGCGCACCCGAGCCATTGAACGGCGCACGGAAGCTGTGGAGCGCCGCACCGAAGCTTTGGAACGGCGCACTGACGAGATGGCCCAAGAGATGCGGGAGATGCGGCAGGAGATTCGGGATCTGCGCCGCGATTTTTTGGAACGGCGGTAACTTGGGCCCAAGCGCTCTGCATTGCCGACGCCCTCACCCCCAGCCCCTCTCTCTCAGGGAGAGGGGAAATTGGCGGGATTTTGGGTAGGAAGGGATCCCACCTAGATTAATCTAGAGGAACTTTGTCTGGCCTCACTGGCATTTGCCCTTCCCCACGAGTTTGCCTATGTCTGTCATCCGTGCCCTCCACAGGCAGTTGGTAACCAAAGAGCGCTCGGCGGAGGAGATCGCCCGCGAATACCTGGAGCGTCTCACCCAACTGGAGCCGCAGCTCAAGAGCTTTATTACTGTAACCGAGGAACTGGCTCTGCAACAGGCCAAGGCGGTGGACGCCCGCATTCGGGCCGGGGAGGCGATCGGCCCTTTGGCCGGGATCCCGTTAGCTGTCAAAGACAACCTCTGCACCCAAGGGATCCGCACCACCTGCGCTTCCTGGATGCTGGAGGGGTTCATTCCCCCCTATGAATCAACGGTGACAGCGCGGCTGGCGGCTGCGGGCATGGTGACGGTGGGCAAGACCAACCTAGACGAGTTTGCCATGGGCAGCTCCACGGAAAACTCCGCCTTTCAGCGCACCGCCAATCCCTGGGATCTGACGCGGGTGCCAGGGGGATCCTCTGGGGGATCGGCGGCGGCGGTGGCTGCCGACCAAGCGGTGGTGGCCCTGGGCTCAGATACGGGGGGATCCATCCGCCAACCGGCAGCTTTTTGTGGGGTGGTGGGCCTCAAGCCCACCTATGGGCTGGTGTCCCGCTACGGGCTGGTGGCTTTTGCCTCGTCTTTGGATCAGGTGGGGCCGTTTGGGCGCACGGTGGAGGATGTGGCCCTGCTGCTGCAGGGGATCGCCGGCCATGACCCGATGGACTCCACCAGCCTGAAGGTGGATATCCCGGACTATAGCCAGGCTCTGATCCCGGACATCAAGGGGTTCAAAATCGGGGTGATCCGCGACTTGCTGGGGGAAGGATGTGGGGAGGAGACCCGCGCTGCCGTGCAAGCGGCCATTCAACATCTGCAGGAACTGGGGGCCGAGATCCTGGAGATCGACTGCCCCAGTTTTCGCTACGGCCTGGCCACCTACTACATCATCGCCCCTTCGGAAGCCTCTGCCAACTTGGCCCGCTACGACGGGGTGAAATACGGCCTGCGGGAACCTGCCGACTCGCTGCTGGCCATGTATGGCAAGACCCGCGCCCACGGCTTTGGGCCAGAAGTCAAGCGGCGCATCATGATCGGCACCTATGCCCTCTCCTCGGGGTACTACGACGCCTACTACCTCAAGGCTCAGAAGGTGCGCACCCTCATCAAGCAGGACTTCCTCAAGGCCTTCGAGAAGGTGGATGTGCTGGTCAGCCCCACCACCCCCACCCCAGCTTTCAAGCTCGGCGAGCGGGAGGATCCCCTCAGCATGTACCTCTGCGACCTGATGACGATCCCGGTGAACCTGGCGGGTTTGCCGGGGCTGAGCCTGCCCTGCGGGTTTGCCGATGGGCTGCCCATTGGCCTGCAAATTGTGGGCAATGCCCTACAGGAGAGCAAGATGCTGCGGGTGGCCTATGCCTATGAGCAAAGCACCGACTGGCACAAGCGACGGCCCCCGCTAGGGCAGCCCTCAGTTGAAGAGGGCCAGGGATCCGATCCCGGCCAACCTCAAGCCAAGCGCAGATCCGGCAAAAGGAGCAAAAAATCCAAAAGCTGAGGCGGGAAGGGCGGCAACTAGGCCATGCCCATCTGGTTGGCCGCTGAAAAGCGTTCCATAAAGCGCAGGAAGCGATCCCACTCTGCCTCGGTTTCCATGTCGTAGGTCACTTCCAGGGCTTTGAATTCCCCGTTCAGGAACTTGGCCCTGATGTTGCGGGTGGTCAGCTCCCCTTCCTCATCGATCATCCGCATGCCGAGGATGTTTTGCGTATCGGATTTTAGATCCTCGAAGCGGAAAATCGCGGATCCCCGGTTGCCGGTCTTGGATTTCAGCACTCGTACCTGGGTGGGCACCTCTGGAATGCCGGGGGAGAACTCGATACTGGCCATGATGTCCTACGAAACACGATGATTTAAGCCATTATAACCGGCCAATCCCCGCATCCTGCTCCAGAAAATCTCTCAGCTCCTGGGCCGTCATCTGCTCCAGGTGATGGCCGGCCTGCCGTTGGGCTTCTGCCACATCGGGGATCCGGTCGCACAGGGCGCCAACCCGAAGGGGAAGAGGCTGGGCTGCCAACCCAGCGCGCGCTGCCGGAGTCACCTGGCCACAGAGGATGAGCAGGGGTTTTTGGGCTTGGATAGCCTGCTCCAGCACGGCCCCCACCACCTTTCCCATCGTGCTTTGTTCGTCGAGGCAGCCCTCTCCGGTGACGACCAGATGGCAGCGGCGGATGCGCTCCGGCAGGGCCAATTGCCGCGCCAAGAGCTGGATCCCGGACTCCAGAGTGGCCTCCAAAAAAGCCACCAGACCTGCTCCTAAGCCGCCTGCGGCTCCGGCCCCCGGGATCCCGGCCACGGCCTGGCCCAAATCTCGCTCCACCACTTGAGCCCACTGCTGCAGCGCCTGCTCCAACTGCTGCACCTGGGAAGGGGTGGCGCCCTTCTGGGGGGCAAAGACGGCGGCGGCTCCCCACGGGCCGGTGAGGGGATTCTGCACATCGCACAGGCCGCGGACCCGTTTCCCCTGCCAAACAGGCTGTTCGGGGGGCTCGATGCGCGCCAGCCGGGCCAGCTCCGCCCCACCCCAGCCGATGGGATCCCCAGCTCCATCCAACAGGCGATAGCCTAAGGCCTGCGCCATGCCCGCCCCTCCATCCACGGTGGCGGATCCCCCCAGACCTATCCAGATCTCGGCAATAGGCTCTCGGCAAACAGCCCGCAGCAGCTCCCCCAGGCCGTAGGTGGTGGTGCGGGTGGGATCCCGCCGCTCCGGTGGCACCAAGGTCAGGCCAGCCACCTGGGCCAGCTCCAACAGGGCCAGCTCTCCCGCCACCCCATATTCCGCCCACACGGGATCCCCCAGGGGGCCGGTGACCCACAGACCCTTTTTCTCTCCCCCCAGCGTCGGCAGCAATACCTCTAGGGTGCCCTCTCCCCCATCGGCCAAGGGGAGCCGCTCTACCTCGGCCTCCGGCAGCACCTGTTGGATCCCGCGGGCCATGCTCTCTGCCGCCGCCGTGGCTGTTAGGGATCCCTTAAAACTATCCGGGCAAACCAAAATCCGCCGGGGCGCACACTCGAATTCGGATCCCATCTTTCCCAGCCCGAACTCGATGGACTCAACGTCTGATCTGCAATAGCTCCCGGCGGAAAGCAGCTCAAACTCGGGCGGCTAAGAATGGTCGGCCTCCGGCTGAGAAGAAGAGTCGGAAGCGGGCGAGCTGCCCAAAGATTGCTCCAGGGCCAGACGCTGCTCCATGACCCGCAGGAAATAGCCGCCCATCATCGCGCCGGAGAGCATTTTGGCCAAGCTCTCGCGGTTGGTGATGATCTGAACCCCAAATTGATCGGAGGGCAAGCTCCCCACCAAGCTGCGGATGTTGTGGCCCAAGATCTCCAGCACTTCCGGAGAAGAATTGCGGGCAATATCCTGAAAGACGCTGGGATCCTGAGATTGCAGGTATTGCCAGAGCCGGTTGTCGGGGCTCGGAGTTTGCACTGCCTCAAAACCAGGGATGAAGTTCAACGGGCTCGCCATGGAGTAACCCAGCTCCACAAACACAGCAGGTGTAGCCCAAACTAGGGCGCTCGGCCTGATCCCACAGACCTTCGCCGTTCCCGCAATTTGGGCTATGTCAAAGCTAACACCCCATCTTCACCCCCCTCGGTACGGGATCCCACCCTTCTGCGGCGGCAAATGCCGTACCTAAGTAACGGCCGGGGATCAAGCACTGGCTTCTGAGGTCTCCTCCTCGGCAACCAAGGCAGCGGGTACCACTGTAACTCCCACAATGCTGTCTTCCGGATCCAGGCGCTGCACCAGCACCCCGGTCGCCTCGCGGGACTGGGTGGGAATGGCCTTGGCCAACTGGCGCATGACAATGCCCCTGGCGGTTACCAACAGGATCTCGTCTTCGGCATTGACGATGCGCAGGGCCGCCAGCTCGTCCGACGCCTGGCGGAACTTGGTGGCGATCACCCCCTTGCCGCCGCGGTTTTGCTGGCGGAAATGGTCGATGGCCGAGCGCTTGCCCCGCCCTTCTTTGGTGATCACCAGCACCCAAGGGTTAGCCAGCTTCTCCCCCTCTCGCTCGGCAGCCATCACCGATTCGGCAGAGATAATATCCATGCTGACGATGTCATCGCCGGCGTTGAGGGTAATGGCCCGCACGCCCCGGGTGGCCCGTCCCAGAGGGCGCAGTTGCTCGTCATCCGCCCGGAAGCGAATGGACATGCCTTGGCGGGTTGCCATCACCACATCGTCGCTGGAGCGGGCGCGGCGCACCCAGCGCAGTTCGTCGTTTTCTTCCAGAGAGATGGCAATCAGGCCGTTGGAGCGCACATTGGCAAAGGCGCTGAGGGCCGTTTTTTTGATGTAGCCGCCGCGGGTGAGCATCACCAGATATTCGTCGTCGCTGAACTGGCTCACCGGCACCATGGACGTAACCCGCTCTTCCCCGGTGATCGGCAGCAACTGAACGATGGCGCTGCCGCGGGCGGCGCGGCTCCCCTGGGGGATCTGGTGGGCGGGCAGGGTATAGACTACGCCCCGATTGGTGAAAAAGAGGATGGTGTCGTGGCTGCGACAGGCAAAAAACTGTTCGATGGCATCGTCTTCTTTGATGCGGGCGCCGGCTTTGCCGCGGGTGGCTCGCCCCTGCACCTGGAACTCCTCAAGGCCCATGCGCTTGATATAGCCCTGCTCGGTTAGAAAGATAACCGTCTCCCGATTTTCGATCAGATCATCCGTTCCCAGCTCCCCATCCTCCAAACAGAGGCGGGAACGGCGCGGGCTGGCAAAGCGGGCTTTGAGCTGCTGCAGCTCTTCGCTGATGATCTGCATCACCCGTTCTCGGCGGGCCAGAATATCCCGCAGGTCG
This sequence comes from Thermostichus sp. MS-CIW-26, assembly GCF_054059115.1. Classification (NCBI taxonomy): domain Bacteria; kingdom Bacillati; phylum Cyanobacteriota; class Cyanophyceae; order Thermostichales; family Thermostichaceae; genus Thermostichus; species Thermostichus sp. MS-CIW-26. Next base: position 145,008 of record NZ_JBSSBV010000001.1, on the reverse strand, counting down.
GCAATTTGCCTCACCAAGTCTTCGTGCTCGGCCTGGATTTTTTCCGCTTCCAGGGCGGTGAGGCGGCGCAGCTGCATCTGCAGGATCCCGTCGGCTTGGGCTTCACTCAGGCCCAACACCGCCTGCAATTCCTCTCGGGCTGTGGCGGTATCGGCGGCTCCCCGAATGAGGGCAATCACCCGATCCAACTGCCCCAAAGCCAAGAGATAGCCCTGCAGCAGGTGATCCCGCTCTTCGGCTTTTTGCAGCTCGTAGCGGGTGCGCCGCTCGATCACCTCTTCCCGAAAATCCAGAAAAGCCTGCAGCGCGTCCCGCAGGGTCAGGGTGCGCGGCTCGCCGTTGAGGATGGCCAGCATGTTGACCCCGAAGTTGGCCTGCAGGGGGGTTTGCTTGTAGAGGTTGTTGAGCACCACCTGCGGCTGGGCATCCCGCTTTAGCTCGATCACCACCCGCATGCCGCTGCGGTCGCTCTCGTCGCGGATGTCGGCAATGCCTTCCAGCTTTTTCTCGTTGACCAGCTCGGCGATCTTCTCGATCATGGCTGCCTTGTTGGTTTGGTAGGGCAGCTCGGTGATGATGATGGCGTCCCGAACCGGTCGGCCCCGCTGCTCTATGGTTTCGACGGTGGCCACCCCCCTCAGGGTGATAGAGCCGCGCCCGGTGGTGTAGGCTTCGCGGATGCCCTCTTGGCCCATGATCAGCGCCCCGGTGGGGAAGTCAGGGGCGGGGATCCACTGCATCAACTCCAGGCTGGTCAGGTTGGGGTTGTGGATGAGGGCGATCAGGCCGTCCACCAATTCGCTCAAGTTGTGGGGCGGGATGTTGGTGGCCATGCCCACGGCAATGCCGGAAGAGCCGTTTAAGAGCAGTTGCGGGATCCGCGCCGGCAGCAGCAGGGGTTCTTGCTGGGATCCGTCGTAGTTGCCCACAAAATCGACGGTGTTGGCGTCGATATCCTGCAGCAGGGCTTCTTGGGCAAAGGCGGTCAGCCGACACTCGGTGTAGCGCATGGCTGCCGGCGGATCGTTGTCCACAGAGCCGAAGTTGCCATGCCCATCCACCAGCCGCTCCCGCATGGAGAAATCTTGAGCCATGCGCACCAGCGCATCATAGACGGCCTGATCCCCATGGGGATGGTATTTCCCGATCACATCCCCCACCACGCGGGCACACTTGCGGAAGGGGCGATCCGCCGTCAGGCCCAACTCGTGCATAGCGTAGAGAATGCGGCGGTGCACCGGCTTCAGGCCATCCCGCGCATCTGGCAAAGCCCTCCCGACGATCACGCTCATGGCGTATTCCAGGTAGGACTGCGACATCTCCCGCTGCAGGTCGGTGGAGATGATGCGCGCCGTCGATTCGTTGTCGCTCATGGGGTTGGGTTATCGTTGAGGGATCCCAGTCGGCCTTGGCGCAGTGGGTTCATGGAAGTTTATCGAGAAGCCAACCTTGGCCGTGGCAGAGTAAACTACTCGACCCTGACTGCTTCGCAGTACGGGGCGGGCTTTCGGTAGCCCTGCAGTTAGTAAACTAACCACGAGCCTCTGGGCTGGTTTACGGGCAGCCCCAATCGACCGTTACCAGTGCCCTAAACAGCCGTTTCTGGTGTCCGCAGAATTATTATAGCATTCCTCCCGACACTGACCCTACGGGTACAGTGCGGGGCTCCTGCGCTAGTAAGCTGAAGGTGATTGAATTGAGCAGAAAGCTTTTGTATTCCCAGTCTACCATTCGCCCTTTGTGAAGGCTGGCTGACTTCCAGTAGGAGAGGCTCGGTGGTTCATCGGCGGCCCTCTCTACAGCCTCATGGATCGAGATTTACAGGTGGGCCAAGCGGAGCTGATCATTACCCTGACCGGCATCGACGACACCTTTTCCCAAACCATCCATGCTCGCCACTCCTACTTGGCCGATGAGATTCTCTGGAACCACCGATTTGCCGATATTCTCCACCTGGACAGCAATGGGCATCGCTATGTGGACTACTCTCACTTTCACACAACTCTACCGGCTCAAGCCCCATGCCCTCGCTTGGAGGGGAATCCTTGAGGGAAACTATAGAAGAAAATCTATTCTCTAGCATGATCTCTATAGTAACGTTCAATGATAGGCTGCCCATAGCGTGGAGGGCTTTGGGGCATGCTGAGCCAAGCGAAAGAACAACAGTCCGGCGGCAAGAGATTTCTGGGTTGGCACCGACGTCTGAGCCTAGACAACTGGCGCGGGGATCTGTTCGGCGGGTTGACGACGGCGATTGTTTCCTTGCCGATGGCTTTGGCCTTTGGGGTGGCTTCGGGGGCAGGGCCGGTGGCGGGCTTGTACGGAGCAGTGTGTGTGGGCTTTTTTGCGGCTCTGTTTGGGGGTACGCCCACGCTTATCTCCGAACCCACCGGGCCGATGACTGTGATGATGACGGCGGTGGTTGCTAATGTTACAGCTCGTTACCCGGAGCAGGGGCTGGGGCCGGCCTTCACCGTGGTGATGCTGGGGGGCTTGTTTCAGGTGTTGTTTGGATCCCTGAAACTGGGTAAATACATCACCCTCATGCCCTACAGCGTTATTTCCGGCTTTATGTCCGGGATCGGCTGGATCATGATTTTGCTGCAGATCCCGCCGCTGCTGGGCCACGCCAGCCAGGGGGGAGTGATTGGGGCGGTGCAGAACCTGCCGACCTACTTGCTCAACCTCAAGATGCCAGAGCTGGGGCTGGGGCTGCTGACCCTTGCCATCCTTTTTGGCTATCCCAAGCCCTGGCGACGGGTGGTGCCGCCGCAGTTGGTGGCTTTGCTCGTGGGCACGCTGGCGGCCAGCTTGTTTATGGCCGATTGGGATTTGCGGCGCATTGGCCCCATCCCCACCGGTTTGCCGCAGTTGCAGTGGCCGCAGTTGCCCTTTGCTTCTCTAGCTAACCTGGTGCTGGATGGGGTGGTGCTGGGGATGCTGGGCTGCATCGATACCCTCTTGACGGCGGTGATTGCCGATAACCTCACCCGCACCCGCCACGACTCCGACCAAGAGCTAATCGGGCAAGGGATCGCTAACTTGGTGTCCGGCTTCATGGGAGGGCTGCCGGGAGCAGGGGCAACCATGGGCACGGTGGTCAATATCCAGTCGGGCGGACGTACCCCTCTAGCCGGCATTACCCGAGCGTTAATCCTGCTGATGGTGGTGCTGTTTGCCGCTCCCCTCACGCAAGGGATCCCAATGGCGGTGCTGGCAGGGATCGCCTTTAAGGTGGGGGTGGATATCCTCGACTGGAGCTTCCTCAAGCGGGCCCACCGCCTTTCCCTCAAAGGGGCAGCCATCATGTACGGGGTGATGTTCATGACGGTATTTGTGGATCTCATCGCTGCCGTGGGAGTGGGAGTGTTTGTGGCCAACTTGCTCACCATTCAACGCCTCAGCGAGATCCACTCCGAAGAGGTGAAAGCCATTACCGATGCCGATGATGCGGTGGATCTCACTCCCCGTGAGAGGGAATTGCTGCGCCAGGGATGCGGCCAGGTGTTGCTGTTTTACCTGAGCGGGCCGATGATCTTCGGGGTTTCCCAAGCCATTTCCCGCCAACATCAGGCGGTGGCCTCCTGCCAAGCGCTGGTGGTGGATCTATCAGATGTGCCGATGCTGGGAGTTTCGGCGACGCTATCCTTGGAAAATGCCATTCGCGAGGCCCTGGATCGGGGCAAACAGGTGTGGATTGTTGGGGCCAAGGGCCGGATCCGGCAGCGCCTGGAAAACCTACATTTGCCGCTGCCCCCAGAGCGGTTTGTGGACAGCCGTGAGGTGGCTTTGGCCGAGGCTGTTGCCCAGTTGGGCTTGCCGCTCGAGGCCAGTCCCCTGGTTTGAGTAACCCCAATTGGCCTGAGCCACAAAGCTGCGGGATCCGTTTGCCAGATCTAGGTTAAGTCTGAGTCTATGCAATGGAAGGGTCGGGTCGCCTACTTGGCAACCATGCATCGCAAAGAGCAGGTCATCGGCCCTCTCTTGGCCGAACATTTGGGGATCCAAGTCCAAGTAGCAACTTTTGACACCGACCAACTGGGCACCTTCTCGCGGGAGCGGCCCCGACCGGGGGATCCCATCCACACTCTGCGCCTGAAGATTGCAAGGGCTTTGCAGGATCATCCTGAAGCTCTGGGCTTGGCCAGCGAGGGGTCCTTTGGCCCCCACCCTCAGATCCCTTGGATCCCTTGGAATCAGGAGTGGGTCATGCTCAGGGTTTTTGAACCCGGCGCGGAGCCCTTGGAGCTGGTCGGCTATGCAGAGAGCACCCAAACCAATTTCAGCCATCGCTGGGTGCAGAGCTGGGCAGAAGCGCTGGACTTTGCCCAAAGGGCGGGTTTTCCCCAGCATGCCCTGATTGCCCTCGACCGGCCAGAAAAGCCTCAGGTCATCCACAAAGGAATCCAAGATGAAGAGACCCTGAAGCAGGTGGTGGGGGAGATGCTGACTCGGCAAGGGGGCCTTCATCTGGAAACCGACATGCGGGCCATGTGCAACCCAACCCGGCTCCAGGTTATCGCAGCCGCCACCCAAAACCTAATCGCCAAGGCCCAAAGCCTGTGCCCGGCCTGCGGCACTCCCGGCTACTGGCGGATCCGCTCGATCTCTGGACTGCCCTGCGGCCAGTGTGGCGCCCCCACCCCTGTAACCAAGGCGTGGGTATATGGCTGTGCCCGCTGTTCCCATACCCACACCGAGCCTGTGGCAGAGCCTTGGGCGGATCCCGCTCAGTGTGCTTTCTGTAATCCCTAGCCTTGTCTTGAGCCCGACCTCAGGCTCTCCAGAGCCGGCATTGTCATCCCCGCAGAGGAGTTGTAGTCGTTTCAGGTTAGGGTGAGACACCTGGGCTATAGAGAAAAAGCCCTTCGCTGTATGCACTCAACGTTTCAGACGTGGGTGCAGTGTCCTAGTCTGAATCGAAATGACCATAAAGGAAGGTTTGAACCAAAAAAGGGATCCACTGCAGTGGATCCCCTAACCAGCTATGAACCTGCAAAAGAGGTCAACTCATCAGAAGTTGAACACAGCCCGCAGAGCACCTACACCAATGGTTGGGTCGTTGTCCCCAGGTAGAGCACCATTGGGGTTGCTCACAAAGTAGGCCGCCGGGGTAAGGGTGAGGTACTCGTTCACCGGGAAGCTGTAGTAAACATCCACAATGAACGGGCGGGTATCCCAAACTCCTTCATTTTTGGTGGTCACAATTGGCTGGCCAAAAACCACACCCCCTTGAGCACCCTCAATGAACAGATCTGGGAAGGCGAAGCCAAACAGGAATCCGTTAAAATCTTCATCACCCGGATCGATGGTGCCAGCCGGTACCACATTGGGCAAGTTGTAATCCACATTGCCAGCCGTAAACCAGCCAGACAAGGTAATGCGAGGGCTAAGCTCCCAGTTGGCTGCGACTGTAAAGGCGTTTACCCGCGCAGAGACATCGGCCTGCGTTGCCGGTCCGCGGAAAAGGGGTGTACCGCTGGCCAGGAAGGTGGGGCCGTCATTTGCTTGCTGCAGATAGGTACTGGCAAACTGCAGGTAGATCTCCAGGTTTTCATTCGGCAGGAAGCCCAGCTCCACCACGTGGGCACTGTCGCTACCGGTTATACCGCTGTCGCCGAAGCCGTTGCCCAAGGCTTGAGCGTTCCTGGTGCTGTAGGCGTAGGCTAAACGAAACTGGTCGCTCAAACGGTAGCGAAAACCAAATAGGGTTCCGCTGGGCACATCTGCCGTAGATTTGGGAGGATCGGCAAAGTCCGACAGGGCATCAAAGGGCGTGCTGTACTGCAGAACGCTCCCCACTCCCGTACCCGTAATGCCCGTGTAGATAGTAGCAGCGCGGTCGAAAGCAGGGAATTGATAAACCAGCTGGGCCAGGGTGAAAGTGCCACCGCCACCACCGCCAAAGCCAAGGCCGGGATCCCCATCAAAGAACTCAGTCACAGCGTTGCGAGCTTGGAGACGAATGCGCAGGCGATCGCGACCCACAAAAGAGGCATCGAAGTTCAAGCGTACCCGATAGGGAAGAGTCATGTTGGCTTGGTTTTGCTCTGCTACTACCTTCCCATCAACAACTCTGTCTTCCGTGAGAGCGCTGCCTACAACAGCGGCGATGACTTGGGCATTCAACTTGGTAACCGGGTTGAAGACCTTCCCTTTTAAATCAGTAACATCGGCTTCCAGGGCATCCACCCGCCCGCGCAGGGCTGCCAGCTCAGCAGCAAATTCCTCTTGCAAGCGCTGCAGAGTGGCCAAGTCTTCCTTGGAGACTTTGTCGGCCAAACCGGCTGCAATCAACTCATTGATGCGATCCAAGCAGGCGTTCATACCGGCGGCAAACTCAAAGCGAGTCATAGCCCGGTTGCCGCGGAAGGTGCGGTCAGGGTAGCCGGCAATACAACCGTAGCGCTCCACCAAGGATTGCAGGGCTTGGAAGGCCCAGTCGGTGGGCTGCACATCCGAAAGCTCAGAGATGGAGGTGACCGGCCCGGTAGCTTGGGCATAAGCCACTCCAGGGGTCAAGACCGCCGCTGCGCCCAGAGTGCCGGCCAGCAGCGTTTTCCAGTAGTTCGCGTGTTTCGCGGGCATGTTTCTCTCCTTGTTCTTTTCCTCACACCTTTTTGACTGTAGGGATGTCCTCATAGAAGCGACAAACTGCCTACCTCAACAACGAGCCTGGCAATCGCGGACTCTGGGAAGACATGATACAGCCGAAGTCCACATCGTCTACCACTTTACACACTTTCTGCGCGAGACTCAATGCGAGACCCAACTGCGGTAGATGATCGAGGCTCGATATCCACTACTCTACCTCAGGGATCCGGCTCTGGCTAGCGGGTGTATCCCAAACCAAGACAGAGCTCTCAAGCTGCAAGCTCCGGTGGGGATGGGCGGTACCGGACTCGAACCAGTGACATCCTGCTTGTAAGGCAGGCGCTCTACCGCTGAGCTAACCGCCCCCGAGGGATCCCAGTCCACCGAGTTTAGCATTCCCAAAGGACTATTTCCCCATGCCCAGGCTTTGCGCCTTCTGGTACACCTTCCCCTCTGTGAGCAGGGAAGGGGCAATGCAGATCTCCACCTGCTGCATTTCTCGAAGATTGGCAGCCCCCAAGGTGGCCATGCTGGTGCGCAGAGCACCCCAGAGGTTGTGGGTGCCGTCGTCCAGGCGGGCGGGGCCGCGCAAGATTTCTTCCAAGGTGCCGGTGGATCCCACGCGGATGCGGGTGCCGCGGGGCAAGATGGGGCTGGGGGTGGCCATGCCCCAGTGAAAGCCGCGACCGGGGGCCTCATAGGCGCGGGCCAAGGGGGATCCGATCATCACTGCGTCCGCTCCACAGGCGATGGCCTTGCAAATATCGCCGCCGGTTACCAATCCGCCATCGGCAATGATGGGAACGTAGGCGCCGGTTTCCGCCAAAAACTGCTCCCGTGCAGCGGCACAGTCGGCAATCGCTGTAGCCTGTGGTACCCCCACCCCCAACACGCCTCGGGAAGTACAGGCAGCCCCCGGGCCGATCCCCACCAAGACGCCGGCAGCTCCGGCCTGCATCAGCTCCAAGGCAACATCGTAGGTAACGCAGTTGCCCACCACAACAGGAATGGGCATTGACCGGCAAAATCGGGCCAGATCCAGCAGTTCCATGCCTTCGGGAACCTTGTGGTGCACCGAAACCACCGTGGCCTGGACGAAAAACAGATCCCCCCCGGCTTCAGCCACCAGGGGGCCGTATTGGGCGGCGTGGGCGGGCACGCAGCTAGCGGCGGCAATGGCGCCGGAGGCTTTAATCTGGCGGATGCGTTCTTGGATTAGCTCTGGCTTCACCGGCTCGCTGTAGAGGCGCTGCATTAGGGGCACAAACTCGTCTTTGCCCACCGACGCAATCTGATCCAACACCTCATCGGGATCGGCGTAGCGGGTTTGGATCCCATCCAGGTTCAACACCCCGAAAGCTCCCAGCTCCGAGAGCAAAATGGCCATTCGCACATCCACCACGCCATCCATGGCGCTGGCGATGATGGGGATTTGCCGTTGGATCCCTCCCAGAGTGAAGTGGGTGTCCACCAGGCTGGGATCCAGCGTTCGCCTGCCCGGAGCCAGAGCGATCTCATCCAGCCCATAAGCTCGTCTCGCCTGCCGATTGCGGCCCAGTTGCACGTCCATTTTTCCCCTGTTCTGCGGATCCCTTGTTCTTATCATGCCGCCAAGGAGGGATCCAAGGCTAGCGAGAGTTTTGTTCTTCTGGTTGGGATTTCCACCTGCGATCCCGGAGCGGGTCTCAATCAGCCTCAGAGGTTCGAGGGGGCAAGGGCGTGAAAATGTGCCCTTCTTGCAGGTTGCCGAAACTGCGGCAGCGCTCGGATCCCCAACGGAACCCGTAGAGGGCGATGTAGGCACACATCAACGCATCCACCTGATCTTCGTAGTTTTTGAGTCGACGGCCCTTGAGGGATCCCACCTCCACTTGAAGCAGCTCCTCGTGGCCCTGGAGAGCCGGGTCAGCGGCAGCTAGAGAGCGCAGATGATGCTGGTAAAGCTGCCAGGCTTGTTGCCGTTCCGGCCAGGTGTGTCGGGGGCGAGCCTTGTATTTCAGGGTGCGGCTGAGGCCAAAGAGGCTGACCAAGGCGCTATGGGGGAAGACCTCGGTTACTTGGCGGGTAAGCTTTCCTCGCTCGATGTTGGCCTGCTCCCGAAAGCCATAACTGGCTAGGGCTTGCACCAGGGCTTCTCCTCTCACTTGGCCGTCCTTTGCCAGTAACCGGCGGTTGGCCGGGTGGGCCCCGGCTGCATAGGCGCGAAACACCTGGTTCAGTTCTGCCTCGGCCCGCCGTTGTCCTGTGAGGTTGGGAACCCGCAAGGGCGCATCCACCGCCACCAAGCAGGGATCCCCTCCCGCCTGAGCTTGAATATAGTCCAGGATCTCCTCATCCGTTTGGAGAATGCGGCTATCGACCAGATGGCCTGTCAAGTTCTGCCTGCCGGGATCCCCGAGCTGGACTCGCAGCGTGGCCAGACCGGAAGGGTTGCGGGGCGACCAAGCCAGATCCAGGCCAATGCAAATCAACTGAGCCACACCGCCTTCCCCTTTTCCTCAAGTTCGACAGATCAAAGCCATTTCCAAGAGCCAGTTTGAGGCAGTTCCCGATTGCATGGCTCCGGCACCCTCACCCCCAGCCCCTCTCCCAAAGGTAGAGGGGGATCAACGTCACAGACAGTTGCGCTGCTGTTGCATGGGTATTGGGAATGATCCCGCCAGCTCGCCTGTCTTGATAAAAAATAAAAATCCATAAAAAAGGGATCCCACCAGGGGATCCCGAAAGATTCATCCAAGATGCCTGGCCAGGAAGCGAAGTGCCCATGGGCTCTTCGGTGAGCCTCAGGGATCCGCCTCCCTGTGGCAATCAACAGATCAGTAGTCGTAGTCACTCATGCCGCTGCCGCTGCTTGCCGGCGTGTTGGTTTTGGGCTCGGGCTTGTCCACCACGATCGCTTCGGTGGTCAGCACCATCCCCGCAATGGAAGCAGCGTTTTGCAGGGCAGAACGGGTAACCTTGGCCGGGTCTACAATGCCCGCCTCGAACATATCCACGAAGGCGTCGTTCTGAGCATCGTAGCCGGTGTTGAAGGGCTTATCTTTCACCCGCTCCAGCACAATGGAGCCGTTTTGGCCGGCGTTCTCAGCAATGCGGCGCAGCGGAGCGCCCAGAGCGCGGGCGACCAGGTTGGCCCCCACCAGTTCATCGCCGGACAGGTTGGCTTGCGCCCACTCGGTTACCACTGGGATCAGGTGTGCCAAGGTGGTACCGCCGCCGGGAACGATCCCTTCTTCTACCGCCGCTTTGGTGGCGTTGATGGCATCTTCCAGGCGCAACTTGCGGTCTTTCATCTCGGTTTCAGTGGCCGCGCCCACTTTGATCACTGCCACACCGCCGGAGAGCTTGGCCAGGCGCTCTTGCAGTTTTTCTTTGTCGTAGGTGGAGTCGGTTTCCTCAATTTGACGGCGAATTTGCTCGCAACGAGCTTTCACGGCCGCTTCGTTGCCTTCCGCCACGATGGTGGTATTGTCTTTGGTTACCGTGACGCGACGGGCAGTGCCGAAGGAATCGAGGCGAGCGTTCTCCAGCTTCAGGCCGCGCTCTTCGCTGATTACCTCACCGCCGGTCAGGATGGCAATGTCTTCCAACATAGCCTTGCGGCGATCCCCGAAGCCAGGCGCTTTCACCGCCACCACGCTCAGCACACCCCGCAGCTTGTTCACCACCAGGGTAGCCAGCGCTTCTTTCTCGATGTCTTCGGCGATGATCAGCAGAGGACGACCGGCGCGGGCCACCTGCTCCAGAACCGGTACCAGGTCTTGCACCAGGGTGATCTTCTTATCGGTGATGAGGATGTAGGGGTTTTCCAGAACCGCTTCCATCCGCTCGGTGTCGGTGACGAAGTAAGGGGAGATGTAGCCCTTGTCGAAGCGCATCCCTTCCGTCACTTCCAGCTCGGTGGTCATGGACTTGCCTTCTTCCAGGGAGATCACCCCTTCGCGGCCCACCTTGTCCATGGCCTCGGCAATCATACGGCCCACTTCTTCATCGTTACCGGCGGAAATGGCCGCCACCTGGGCAATGGCTTTGGAATCTTCGACCGGGCGGGCATGTTCGGCGATTTTGTCTACCAAAAACTTCACCGCCTTGTCGATCCCCCGCTTTAGGGCAATCGGGTTGGCGCCGGCAGCCACGTTTTTCAGACCTTCTTTCACCATGGCGTGAGCCAAGACCGTGGCCGTGGTGGTGCCATCCCCAGCCGTGTCATTGGTCTTGGAAGCCGCCTGCCGGATCAAGGAAACGCCGGTGTTCTCAATGTGGTCTTCCAGCTCGATTTCTTTGGCAATGGTTACCCCATCGTTGATGATTTGGGGAGCGCCAAACTTCTTCTCCAGCACGACGTTGCGCCCTTTGGGACCCAGGGTAACGGCTACGGCTTCTGCCAAAATATCCATGCCGTGCTCTAGAGCGCGGCGGGCTTCTTCACTGAAGATGATTGATTTGGCCATAGTCAACCTCTCCGATGCAAATGCAGGTAAGGGTGAAACAGAGTCTCAAGGATTCAATCGTTCGTTGAACTGCTGCTGAATCACTGACCATTACTGAACAATGGCGAGAATGTCCCGCTCGGCCAACAGCACATATTCATCGCTGCCCAGCTTGACTTCGGTTCCGGCATACTTGGAGTAGAGCACTTTGTCGCCGGCTTTCAGTTCCATCGGGATCAGCTTGCCCTCGTCGTTGCGCTTGCCAGGGCCAACAGCAACCACTTCCCCCACCTGGGGCTTTTCCTTGGCAGTGTCCGGCAAGAAGATCCCACCTGCGGTTTTCTCGTCCTGCTGAGCGATTTTGACCAGCACGCGGTCGCCCAGCGGCTTCAGGGTAGAGACGTTAAGAGCTACTGCAGCCATGACAAATGTCCTCCGTGATCCTAAAGCACGAAGCTGAAGTTTTCATTTCCATTAGCTCCACTTCCCCGAAGGGAAGCGACTTAGCACTCTCGACTTACGAGTGCTAGTTTATCAGCCAACTTTCTGGCCTGACAATAGCCTTTGTCGGTGGGATCCCGCTTTTGGCGGGTACGGTCGGGGTGCGGATCCCCCTACTTTGGGGTCTGCTGTGGGATCATGACCTGAGTTGGGCTTGGTTGAGAAGGTGTGGATCCCGTTGTTTCAGGTGGATGCGTTTACGGCAGTGCCTTTTGCAGGTAACCCCGCGGCGGTGTGTTTGCTGCCTCAGGAGCTGCCGCAGGCACTGATGCAGGCCATTGCCGCAGAGAACAATTTGTCGGAGACGGCTTTTTTACTTCCCCAGGGATCCCAGGGCGAGGTTCCCCACTATGGGCTGCGCTGGTTTACGCCGACGACGGAGGTGGATCTCTGTGGCCACGCCACCTTGGCTGGTGCCCATGTGCTGTTCACCGAGGTGCATCCTGAGGCGGAGAGGGTAGCCTTTTCCACCCGCAGTGGCCTGTTGCAGGTGCGGCGGCAAGGGGATCGCCTGGCCATGGATTTTCCTGCTCAAACTCCGGAACCTTGGCCAGAAGCCAAGGAGCAGGTGGCAGCGGCTTTAGGGATCCCACCCGTGGAGCTATACCGGGGGGACATGGGGGTAGCGGTGCTGGCTTCGGCGGGACAGGTGCAGCAGGTGCAACCGGATCTGGCCCAGGTTCAAGCACTCCCCGTTCCGGGGTTGATCGTCACAGCCTCTGGGGCGGCTCTGGGGAATGGGCCGGATTTTGTCTGCCGCGTTTTTGCCCCTCGGCTGGGGATCCCGGAAGATCCAGTGACGGGATCCGCCCAGTGTCTTTTGATGCCCTATTGGGCCAAACGCCTGGGCCGACTTGATTTGAAGGCTCACCAGCTCTCGGCCCGCGGGGGCGAGCTGTGGTGCCGAGATCGAGGCTCACGGGTGGAGATTGCTGGGCAAGCGGTGCTGGTGATCAGAGGAGAGCTGAGGCTGCCTTAGAACCGTTGTCGACTAGGGTGCTAGCGGCAGGGAACAAGGCCTCCGGCCCGCTAGGGCGAGCAGTTGAAATAGATGGTAATAAAAACCACGACTGCTATCAGCCCTACAGAACAAAAAACACCTCGGATACCTCCGAGGTGCAGGCCAGGAAAGAGCTTGAGCTAGCCAAGGATTTCGGCGGCTTGAATGAGCTCCACCTGCTTTTTCTTGAGCACCAATAAGAGCTGGGCAATCGTAACGGCTGCCAGGAAAGCCACCAGCCATTTCACCCGCTCCGGGCTTTGCAGCACCAGATCCCGCTCCACCTGGCCAAAGCCGCCCACATTGGGATTGTTGGTGACGGGATCCCCTTCTTTGACGCTGTCGCCAACGGCAACCACCAGTTCCGGCCCAGGCGGCACCACCAGGTTTTGGATCCCGCTTTCGGTCTCGAAGCTGAGAACTCTCGTGCCCGGCAGCTCGTATTCCGGGGGCACCAGGCTGGCCAATTCAGCCGGCAGATCGCTGATATCGGAGTTGAGGGTGGCGATGTTGACTAGACGCCCGGTGGCCGGAGCGCGGAAGACGTTGTTGTTGCTGAGGCTGCCGTCGGGGTTGAGCTGACCGCGACCTCGGTTGGCCCCGATGTAAACGCGATACTTCATGAAGGCCACCGAGGGATCCTCTTTCGGGTCAGGGGCCACCACCGGGAAGACGATTTCTTGATGCTGCTCGCCCGGCAAAGGCCCGACCAAGAGGATATTGGGCTTCGCGTCGCTGTAGGGGGTGATGTAGGTCTCGGCGGTTTCCTGCCGTTGTTCCTCGGTCATCTCGGCTTCGGTGGCTAAACGGAAGCCCTCCGGCAAGACCACCACCGCGCCCACATTCAACCCACCCTTGCTGCCGTCTGCCAGCACCTGCTGCTTGCTCAGGTCATAAGGGATCCCAACTTTGATGGTGAACACCTGGCCGGGGGTGACGGCCTGGGGCACCTCGGCGCGAGTGGGCATGGCGTTCAGGTGGCAGTTGGCACAGACAATTTTTCCAGTCGCCTCGCGGGGGTTGTCGTAGGCCATCTGGGCATAGTAGGGGTAGGCTGCCGCCGGACGTGCCCCCATCCCCAGCAACAGCAGCAGCCCACAGAAGGCCAAGCAGATTCGCTTCATAACTCTCAGCTCAGAATGAATTTCCATCACAGGTTTAGGACACAGTCTTGGAACAGCCATCTCGACAATTTGCCCCAAATCGTTCGGCAAAAGCCGGCACAGCCAGCGGGATCCCTTGCCCTTTAGGTTTCCCGGAAATCGGGGCCTTGCCAAGGGCTGAAGCGGACGTTGTCGCCATCCACAGTGGCGCTCACCAGCTCCAGCGAGCGGGGAGCCGGTCCCCGGATCACCTTGCCATTGGCCGCATACTGGGATCCGTGGCAAGGGCACTTAAACAAGTTTTCCCCCACATTCCAGGGCACCACGCAACCGAGGTGGGTACAAACCGCGTTGAGGCCATAGTTGGCCACCGCCCCGTTGTCGATCACGATGTAGGTGGGATCCCCTTTCAAACCTTGGGCCAGCACCCGGTCCGTGGCAGCATGGGTGGCCAACAGTTCACTGACGCTGATGGGCTTGCCGAGAGCGTCCTGAGCTATGAGGCCCTCACCCCCTCCACCGGCAGAGGGCGGGATAAAGTACTTCACCACCGGGTAGAGGGCGCCCACCACCACGACTCCCACAGAGCCGCTGAGCAGGGCATTGAGAAGAACCCGCCGGCTCATGGGGGGCGCTTCAAAGTTGCTAACCGCTTCCGTCATAATGGCAAATGCAGACCTGAGAAGTTTTAACGTTCGTTGACAAGCGACATCATCCTAACCGACCCCTCTGGCCAATATCGTTAAGAAATGTAACACTGTAAGAGGCCGTGGCCTTCCTTCCCAAGGTGAGCGGCCCACCCAGCGCGATTGGAGCCAGATCCAAGCCAGCCTCAGACAAGTCTGATGAAGGGATCCGACTTTCAAGCTTTGTTGCGCGAGAAGTGGGGCTATTCCTACGACGTGCAGCTGCGGCGTATCCAGCAGAAGGTGGTGTTGCTGGTGATGTGGCGCTACCTGGAGCAGCCCTCCTTTCCCTTGAGCGAGGCGGAGTATCTGGCCCACTTGGAGAACGTGCTGGCCCATTTGCAGGCTTGGGGGGTGTGGGAATCGGTGCGCCGGGAGATCGAGTCCACCCGTCAGAGACCCCGTATGGGCAAAGCGGTGGCCATTCCTCTGGATTTGCAGAAGGTGGGGGAGCGGGTCTCGGAGTGGTTGCTGTGAGTTCTCCTGGGGAGAAAGAAGTCCAAGCAAACCCAAGCACCGGATTCTCCGGCTGGGCAAGAAACTCGAATGGGTCTCAGCTCAAACGGCAGACCGGGAGTTTGCCCAACGGCCATGACCTCTCTAGAGGGGACGCGGCTGGCGCACTTGTTCGGTTTCGGGGCGATCCTGCTGAGCTTTGGATTCCAAAAGCTGGCGGAACACCGGATCGTCCAGACGGTAGTCCCGCTGCTCGATCAAATCCCGGTCGGTTGAGTAAATGGTGTCCGACTCTGGCACAACTTCTTGACGGCGGAAGCGGCGGGCAAAGTTGAGTTTGCGCAGCAGCGCCTCTGTGGGATGCTGCAGATGCTCTCGCCAAAGCTGCCGGACACGATTGCGACGCTCCACTCCCTGGTTGCGGATTTGCAAGGTCAACCACCGAACGGCGGGCACCGCCAAAAACAGCGTGCCGTAGAGGAAGAGGAAGCCGATCAACGGGTAGATGAAGGCCAAAAAAGCATTGCTGCCGGCTGCCGCTGCCACCTCCTCCCGTGCCCCATAGAGAATGGCAGCCAGAAAGAAATTGAGAACTCCCAAGCCTCCTGCCAGGGTCAGTTGACCAGGCGTGGCCCGGCTGAACACCCAAGGTTTCTCCTGCAACACCTCAGGGATCCCCTTGGGCTTGCGCTCTGAGGCGGCCACCTGCAGTTCCGGAAAGCGGTAGACAATGTCCCCGTCCTCGCTGACCTCCGGCTGACCGTCGAACTTGAGCAAAATGGGCAGCATGTAATCTTCGTATTCCAAGGCCGGGGATCCCGGCTCCACA
Source organism: Thermostichus sp. MS-CIW-26 (assembly GCF_054059115.1). Classification (NCBI taxonomy): domain Bacteria; kingdom Bacillati; phylum Cyanobacteriota; class Cyanophyceae; order Thermostichales; family Thermostichaceae; genus Thermostichus; species Thermostichus sp. MS-CIW-26. Next base: position 129,409 of record NZ_JBSSBV010000001.1, on the reverse strand, counting down.
TCCAGATAGGGCAACACCTGTTCCGCTGCGATCACCCCCCCATTGGCACGAATCAGTTGGCCAATGAGGGCATAGCGCTCCTCCTCCAGGTTGGCATTGGGATCCCCGTCCCCAAAGAGGAAGCTGTACACCGCTTCCAGGAAGTTCAGCTCGGATTTTTGCGGCTGGTGGGGGCGCGTCCGACCGGAGTAGCTGCCATAGTAGGGATAGGGATCCCAGAAGGGGTTGCCGATCCAAAGGTTGGGGAAGTAATAAAACCCTATCCCCCGCGATCGGCTGCGATTGTCCTGCTCGCGGCTACTGGCCATCTGCAAGGCAATCAACGCTAGGACAATCAAGACAATCGACACCACCAGCAGGATGCCAAAGGAGATGCGCAACCCATAGAGGAAGCCCCTCCACAACCGGCGACGCAGGGCTGCTAGCCGATCCTGCTGCTCCTTGCGCTTGAGAATGCTGCGAAAATCCGGCGGGAAAACATAGGTAATCTCCCCCTGCCGGGAAACCTGGAGATGCCCCTCCGCCTTTTGGGCCAAATTCAGCAGCTCTTGTTTGGCCTCGTGTAGAGCCAAGCCCGTGCTGGATGCAATATCTCCCAGCGTGACCCGCAGGCCCAACTGCTCCACTGCATCCATCACCAATGTTTGTGTAGCCACTCTTAACCTCCGCTTTCTGCCCCAATTGCCGAGGAGCCTGTCGGGATCCCTGGACGCAGATCCGCTCCCCTGAGCTAGACCTAGCGTCTCCTCTATTCCCAGTATCTGATACATTCACGCTGAACTCTCCTGAACATGGTTCAGGAAAGAAGCGATCGCATCCTGCCTATCTCTGTTCGCGTCAGCGGGACGGAGTCCAAACAGGAAGGCGGTATCCCGCAAAGCCCTGAGGAATACCCCCCGAGCGCTTTCCCCCTTCACTTCCCGGCAACCGTTGCGGTGGACTCAAGGATCAGGGGGAAACTTGGTCTACTATATCCCTCTCAATGACTTTTGCCAAACCGCCTAAAGCTCAGTAAATTCAGCAAAGTTCAGGGTTTTGGGGGTTAGAGGCATGCTCCCCACTAACCCAGCAGCGGCGAGGGTTATACCCCCCTCTAGGGCAGCCAAGCCATCACGGCCAGCAGGGTCGAGAGGATCCCGATCAACACCCAGATGAGGGGCTTAGTGTCCAGCGGGGGATCCGCTGCCCGGCGGCTGAGGGGATCCCCAGAAGGAGCGCCAGATCTTGGGGAAGGGCCTTTGCGTTGGGAGCGCCCATAGGCCAAGCGGTACTCTGGGGGATCAGCTTCCTCCAGCCGGCTGAGATCGGGAATTTCGCTCAACCACTCCGCTGGACGCCGCAGACGAGGGGCTTGCCAGATGCCCAAGACATAGCGAGCCTGCTGGGCAACTTCTGGATCTGGGTTGCGCAGCAAGGTTTGGGCCAACAGGATGGCCTCCTGCGTTTCGCCAAGGGCTTCTTGGGCCAGGGCCTGCCAGAGCCGTAGCTTACCCGACTGCGGATAGCGGCTTTGGGCCTGCTTAACCTCCTCTAGCGCCTGCCGGTATTGTCCTCGCTCGAACCTCAACTGGATCAGAGCCAAGTGCTGAGACAATCTCAGGTCTTTGGGAAGCGTCATGCTCAGGATCCGCAGGTTAGCTAGACCGCCGGGAAGCCCCGTCCTCTCTCGCTTTAGCGGCGCGGAGCGCTTTGCATCAGCATGAGTGCGGGAGTAGGTCACGTCAGCTTCTGTTCTACCCCAAACCCCACCAGCAACAGCTCCTGCAAAGGCTGACCCTGAGGGGGACGTTGGTAGGTAAGGATCTGCCGCAGGCGCAGGCGCGGATTCAGTAGAGTGATGGTATCTACAGCAACCACACGAGTGTAGGTGGTGGTCATCACCAGTTGCAGGGATCCGGGATCAAACCGGAAAGTCGCCACCATCGGGCGATCTTCCTCATAGGCCCGATCCCGCAGGTAGTCTCCCTGCAGCCCCAGGGGGGTTTCCTGCCGAGGGACAAACAGCATGTTCAGCTCTTGCCCGGCCTCCTCACCCTTTTCGGAAACCGTCTCAAAAGCCAAGTGAAAGCCCAGAAAACCATCCACGTTGTGGTTGGGGTAGTTGTTGTCGGCGAGCACCTTGTGCTTGAGCTCAGGGGTGAGGGTGCGAATGGTGAACTCGGTGCGGGAGCGCTCCACCTCGCCACGGTCTAGGTAATGGTAGGTGCGCTCTGTGCGCCAAGCTCCAATGCAGCAGTTGAAAAAGTGGTGAAATTGCTGGATGGCGTTCATGCGGGCGGGAGCGGACAGAGTCAGAAACCGGCGCTGGAGCCGAGAAGTGGCCCAGAAAACCCTGCCTCTGATCCTAAAACGAATTGAAAACAAACAGGAATCCAAATCCTAATGCCAACGATTGAGATCTGGGCCTGGAGCGGGATCTCCTCCCTCACCCGCTTTTGGCCACCGGGATCCCTTGGGTCTGCCCCAACAACTCCAAGGCTCGCTGCAGCTGGATGTCCTCCGGCCCGGCCAAGGTTTCTGCCGTCAGGGGAATGGATCCCTCCGCCACCACCACATCGGGCTGGATCCCCTGGCGATGAATGTCGTGGCCGCTGGGGGTGAGGTACTTGGCCGTGGTCACCGCCAGCCCCGATCCATCCGCCAGCTCCAGCAGGGATTGAATCAGACCCTTGCCAAAGGTGCGCGTTCCCACCAGTTGGGCTCGCCCACTATCCTGAAGTGCCCCGGCCAACACTTCACTGGCACTGGCGCTGCCCTGATTTACCAAGACCACCAGCGGCGCCTCTGTGAGCACCTCGCCGGTGGCGGGAATGCTGTCTTGAATGCCGTGGCGATCCGTCACCAGCACAATGTCACCCTTGGGGATCCAGAAGCGGGCGATCTCAATGGCCGCCTGCAAGAGTCCCCCCGGATTGTTGCGCAAATCGAGAATGTAGCCCCGCACCCCTTGAGCTTCTGCGGCCCGAATGGCTTGGCGGACTTGAGCGGCAGCATTGCCGTTGAACTGGCTGAGGCGAATGTAGGCCACCGATCCCTGAGGCAGCTCAAAAAAACGGGTGCGCACGGGGTTGATGGTGATCGATTGGCGTACCAGCTCCACCTCCCAAATGCGATCCTGCCGCCTCAGCTTCAAAGTAACCGGCGTGCCGCTGCGCCCCCGCATCCGCTCGGCCACTTCGTCCAGGCTCAGCCCCGCCACCGGCACCCGATCCACCGCCAAAATCTCATCCTGGGGTTGGATCCCGGCCTGCTCGGCAGGAGTGCCTTCCATGGGGGCAATCACCCGCACAGCGCCTTGCTCGTCGATAGCAATCTGCAAGCCGACACCACTCAGCTCGCCGGCTGTAGAGGTCTGCAGGCTGAGGTAGTGCTCTCTGTCCAGAAAGCGGGTAAAGGGATCCCCCAGAGTGGCCAACATCTCCTCGATGGCCTGGTAAGTCTGCTTGCGCTCCTTCAGGGGCCGGGAGAGAAACCGTTGCCGCACCTGCCACCAGTTTTGCCCGTTAAACCCCGGATCCACATAGGCCCGATCCACATAGGCCCAAGCCTGCGCCAGCAGTTGCTGCTCTTCTCCCCAGCGGCTGGCCTGCCCTGGACAGGCGCCAATGCCCAAACTCGCCCAGAGCAAACACCCAAGCAAGACAAGGCGGATCCCCCACCCTCTCCAGCGGATCCCTGTGTATCTCGGCTTCTGCACAACCATCGATCCCAAAAAACATTAAGAAACATGAACAAAACGCAATATCGAAAACTTGCCTGGCCTCCTGGGATCGAGATCTTCGTCCCCAAGCTGAGCCCGACGCCAGGATGGTGTTAAAAGATTGTGTTACATTGCTGAGTGGGGTGGGCATGCCCCGCCCTCGAGATCCAATTTCAAGAATTGCAGGCATTATGAGCAAAGTTTACGACTGGTTGGACGAGCGGCTGGAGATTACGCCTTTCGTCGACGACGCAACGGGAAAATTCATTCCGCCTCACGTTAACATCTTCTACTGCCTCGGCGGGGTGACGCTGGTGTGCTTCTTAATTCAGTTTGCCACCGGCTTCGCCATGACGTTTTACTATCGTCCGACGGTGGCCGAGGCTTTTGAGTCGGTGAACTACATCATGACCCAGGTGAACTTCGGCTGGCTGCTGCGCTCCATCCACCGTTGGAGTGCCTCCATGATGGTGCTGATGATGATCCTACACACCTTCCGGGTTTACCTGACGGGGGGATTCAAGAAGCCCCGCGAGCTGACCTGGGTAACCGGTGTAATCTTGGCGGTGCTGACCGTCTCCTTTGGCGTTACCGGCTACTCCCTGCCCTGGGATCAGGTGGGCTACTGGGCGGTCAAGATCGTCTCCGGTGTGCCCAGTGCCATTCCGGTGGTGGGCGACTTGTTGGTGCAACTGATCCGGGGTGGCGAAGCAGTGGGTCAAGCTACCCTGACTCGCTTCTACAGCTTGCACACTTTCGTGCTACCCTGGCTGACCGCAGTCTTTATGACCATGCACTTTTTGATGATCCGCCGCCAAGGCATTTCTGGGCCTTTGTGAGCAAGGTTTGACTCCCAGACGCCTTTGACTTTCCTGGTAACTGGGATCTTTACCTGCCACTTTTTCAGAACTTTTGCCCCTAGATAAGGAGAACTCTCATGGCTGTCTCAAAACAGGTGATAGCGACCGAGGCCATTACCCGCAAGGTTGACCTAGACAATCCCAAAGTTGTAGCCAAGCTGAAGAAAAACATGGGCCACATGACCTATGGCGAGCCCGCTTGGCCCAACGACTTGCTCTTTATGTTTCCGGTGGTGATCCTGGGCACTATTGGAGTGATCGTTGGCCTGTCAGTCATGGATCCGGCAGGTGTAGGGGAGCCGGCGGATCCCTTTGCTACGCCTCTGGAAATTCTGCCGGAATGGTATCTCTACCCCGCCTTCCACATCCTGCGGATTGCTCCCAACAAGCTGTTGGGAATTGCTCTGATGTCTGCCATTCCTGTGGGTCTCTTGTTTGTGCCCTTCATCGAAAACGTCAACAAGTTCCAAAACCCCTTGCGCCGCCCAGTGGCGACAACGGTGTTCCTGATCGGCACCTTGGTCACCCTCTACCTGGGCATAGGTGCCACCTTGCCCTTGGATAAGTGGGTCAGCTTGGGCTTGTTCTAAAAGAACATCTGGGACTCCCGCTTGATGGGTTGATCGTCATCATCACCATCAGAATCACCATCAGAGTGCAGCAGGTTGGTGGCCAGGCTGCACTTTGTTATTTGGAGAGCTTTTTAGAGGAGTTGTCTGCAAACCTGTGTGCCAAGGGATGGGCAAGTCCGCCGAAATGGTAGTATCTCTACGCCCTCATCTTCAGCTTGACCGCTCATGAGCACTTCTTCTTCAACTGCTCGAACCTATCGGATCACAGCCCTTGCCGGAGATGGCATCGGCCCCGAAATCATGCGGGTGGGACGAGCCGTTTTGGATGCAGTTGCCCGGCAGATGGGATTTGCTCTCCAGTGGCAAGAGGGCCTGATCGGCGGGGCTGCCTACGACCAGACCGGGGATCCCTTGCCGGCAGAAACCCTGAAAATGGCTCAAGAGAGCGATGCCGTTTATCTGGCTGCTGTCGGCGACTTCAAGTATGACGCTCTGCCTCCTGAGAAACGCCCGGAGCGGGCCTTGTTGGGCTTGAGGGCGGGGCTGGGGCTGTTTGCCAACTTGCGCCCGGTAAAAGTCTTCCCTCAACTGGTGGGGGCTTCCTCCCTGAAGCCAGAGGTGATCTCGGGGATCGACCTGGTGGTGGTGCGAGAGCTGACGGGGGGCATCTACTTCGGCCAGCCCAAGGGAATCTTCACGGATGCCCAGGGATCCCGGCGTGGCGTGAACACCATGGTCTACAGCGAAGCTGAGGTGGATCGGATTGCCCGAGTTGCCTTTGAGCTGGCCCGCAAACGCCGGCGCAAGCTCTGCTCGGTGGACAAAGCCAACGTTCTCGAGGTGTCGCAACTGTGGCGGGAGCGGGTCAATGTCATTGCGGCTGAGTACCCGGAGGTGGAACTTTCCCACCTGTACATCGACAATGCCGCCATGCAGTTGGTGCGCTGGCCCAAGCAGTTCGACGTCATCCTCACGGGCAATCTCTTCGGCGATATCCTCTCCGATGAAGCGGCCATGCTGACCGGCTCTATTGGTATGCTGCCCTCTGCCTCTCTGGGATCCTCTGGCCCCGGCCTATACGAGCCGGTACATGGGTCGGCTCCCGACATTGCCGGACAAGACAAAGCCAACCCCATTGCCCAGGTGCTCTCCGGCGCCCTGATGCTCCGCTACTCCCTGGATCAGCCGCAAGCTGCCGACCGCATCGAACAGACGGTAGAAGCCGTTTTGGCGCAAGGGTACCGCACCCCAGACCTCTACTCTGAGGGAATGACTTTAGTGGGTTGCCAGGAAATGGGAGAAAAGTTGGTGTCAGCCCTGTCCCAGCAGCAGGCGCAATAGCCTTTTTCGGGGCCACAGGCTACAGCCAAGGCAGACGTGCGGCGATTTCCAAGCAATTTCCAATTGTGGGGATCCTTAGAGCATGACTCTAGTCAATAATAAGCTCAACTATACTGAAAATAATGTATAATATGTTCAGTACGGATTACTACCAGTTGATCTTTCTGTTTACTTTCGAGTCTGCCAACATGGTAGCCAAAGCAAAGCAGAAAATTGGTAGTAAGACGACACGGAAACTGCGCTTTGGGTACTCTACTCAAAGCTTTGCGGGATACCGCCATTCTGGTTGGAAACAAACAGAATGCTATCGCTGCATAGTTGAACAGTGATGTTCAGCAGTGTTCAGCGTAAATGTATCAGCTACGCCCAACCGGCTTCAGGGAGAAGGTCGACCTCCTCGGTGGTTTTAATGGCCTCTTCCGGTCGAGGTGTGGCTTCTTGGCAGCGCTCCATGGCTTGAAGAAGCAGGGCTTCCCCTTCCTGCACCGTCTCAATGCGACAGAGGAGAGCACGGAATTGAGAGGCTCCGGCAAAGTCTTTGATGTACCAAGTCATGTGCTTGCGGGCCTGACGGATGCCACGTTCTCCCTTGTACTCCCAGAGACCGCGCAGATGCTCTAAGGCCATTTGAATCCGCTCCAGGGGAGTGGGGGCCGGTCTTTCTTGACCGGTTTTCAGGAAGTGATCGATTTCCCCCACCAGAAAGGGATAGCCCATGGTGCCGCGGGAGCACATCACCCCATCGGCGCCGGTTTCTTCCAAACACTTCACCGCTGCGGCTGTCGAGAAAATGTCCCCATTGGCGATGACGGGAATGCGCAGGTGCTGTTTGACGCGGCGGATCCAGTCCCAGCGGGCTTTGCCGTTGAAGCCTTGGGCGCGTGTCCGGGCATGCAGGGTGAGCAGTTGCGCCCCTGCCTCCTGCAGACGGTGGGCAAAATCCAAAATGTTGATCTCCTGATCTGACCAGCCCAGGCGCGTTTTCACGGTTACGGGCACCTCCACTGCGTTGGCCACCGCCTCCACAATTCGCGCTGCCGTGTCGGGATCGCGGAGCAGAGAAGAGCCACCGCCGTTTTTGGTAATCTTGTTCACCGGGCAGCCCATGTTGATGTCCACCAAGGTCGCCCCTTCGTCCACCGCCATGCGGGCCGCTTCCGCCAGAAAGTCGGGCCGACAATCAAACAGTTGGATGCCAATAGGCTGCTCCCCCTCGCCGACCTCCATGATGCGGGGCAACTGGCGGGCATAGTGCAAGCCGGTCGCACTGACCATTTCCGTGTAGACCAAGCTGTGGGGGGCAAAACGGCGTACCAGCCCTCGAAAGACCTGGTCGGTTACCCCTGACAGTGGCGCCTGAAAGACGCGACTCAAAACCTTCACCCCACCGATATTGAGGGGCTGGGACAAGCGGGCTTGGAGTTCCGGCGAAAGCTGCAGGCCCATCGGGATCTGGAGAAGGCTATCCCTCTTTGTTGACAAAGTAAAGAAGACCCATGATGCGCGCTCGTTTGATCGCGGCGGTGAGCTCCCGCTGTTGTTTGGCAGTCAGGCCGGTGATGCGGCGGGGCAAGATCTTGCCACGCTCGGTAACAAATTTCTTGAGCAGCTCCACATCGGTGTACCTAATGGGTTCTCCCGGCTTGATGGGAGACAGGCGGCGGCGAGCGTAAACCATAGGTCAGGAGAACGGCGAAACGGCTTGAACTACTTGATCTCTTTGTGGATGGTGTGGCGGTTGCAGTGGGGGCAGAATTTCTTCAGCTCTAAGCGGGCTGTTGTGTTGCGGCGGTTTTTGGTGGTGGTGTAGCGGTTCACGCCTGGAGAGCGCTTGTTGACGTTGGTGCGGCACTCCGTACACTCCAGAGTAATGATGATGCGGGCACCCTTTGCTTTGGCCATGACGGATCCCAAGACGAAGGTAAACGGCAATGAGGAAACTGCAATCCCAGATCCTGAGGCTGGAGATGGGGGTTTACCTCGATAAGCGCGATCACCAATTATCTAACTTTTCCTTGACGGAATCAACCCAAGTTTTCACTTGCTTGCCCGTTTGTTGCCGTAGGCTACGGGCGTTGCGATCCACATCTTTGCTCAGGCGCTGCAACTGCTTGGACAGATCCCGCACGGTGTCATTGCGCTGGGCTTGGCGCAGCAGGTCGCGAGCAGCCGATTTGACGTCGTCAGCAGCGTCCCCCTCTAGGATGTCCTGCAAAAACTGCAGGACTTTTTCATCCAGGTGATAGCCCCGCTCCGCTTCCACGACCAGGGTGCGTCCAGCCCGGTCGTGAATGGTTTGGCGTTTTTCCTTGTCGAAGACGGCAAACAGCCCATCCGCAGCCAGAGGCACCAGCAGGGCCTCTGTAAGCACAAAGAGGGAGAGCACTCCCTCTCGAGCCAGAGAGCGAACCAGGTGCGGCGAGGCTTCGGTTTCGGGATCCAGGGTTTTGATGTTCAGCAGCCATTTGCCGAGGCTTTGGCCCTCAGGGCGGGATTGGAAATAGCCGCGGTTCACCAGCCAGGTGGCGAAGAAGGCGAGATAGCCGGTCATGTCCACGGCGCCTGCATTGGCCCCTACCAGAGCAGCCAAGCCTTGGGCTAGGTAGGAGATCCCCAGCCCCAGCCCAAAGTCGAGGGCAAAAGCCCCTATCCGTTTACTCCAGGGAGCCAATTTTGGCAGGGGTTCTCCCTCAGCAGCCGTTTGCGGGGCTGGCCGCTCGGCTTGAACCGGGGGCAGAGAAGTGGCAGGGGGCAAAGCGCTGAAGGTTCGCCACTCGCCAGCACTTTGATCCAGTTGTTCGGTTTTGGGCCGCTCTGGAAATGGGGGACGTTCGGGGTAGGGTCTGGGATCCGTCATTGCCGGTTGAGACAGTCAGTTCTACCATTCTAGCGAGGCAAGCCCACACCCACCGGCAGAGGGGACGGGCTGCGACGGGGGATCTCGTAGGTCAGCCGATCGCGGGCCAGCAGGGTATTGGGAAAAATGGCCTGAGCTTCTGCCAGCAGGTCTTCCAAGGTAATGGGGGCCTCTGGGGTGTAGCGGGGGCTGAAGTGGGTGAGGATCAAAGCTTGGGCCTTGGCTTCGGCGGCCACTTGGGCGGCCATGGCGGCGGTGGAATGCTTAGAGCGGCGGGCCAGCTCCAAGTCAGCCTGAGCGTAGGTAGCCTCGTGGATGACCAGATCCGCAGCCCGGGAGAGATCAACAGCATTGCGGCAGAAAATCGTGTCGGTGCAGTAGGAGAATTTGCGGCCCGGAATGGGATCCCCGACATAATCCCGTCCGTGAAAGCAGCGGCCCTGCCAGATGATGGATTGGCCGGCCTTGAGCTGCCCATACAGAGGGCCAAAGGGGATCCCATCGGCTTGGGCTTTGGCCACATTGAAGCTGCCTGGCCGATCCTGTTCCACCACGCGGTAGCCGAAGGCGGGCACCCGGTGATCCAGGGGTGCGCAGAAGACGGAGTATTCCGGCTCTTGCAGGATGAGACCGGTTTCGACGGTGTGAACGCGGAAGCCGTAGGGGATGCGCGTCTCGCTGTAGCGCAACACGGCCTTCAGGTACTCTTCCAGGCCCGGCGGGCCGTAGATATCGATGTGCTCAGGGGTGCTGCCCAAGCCACAGGAGGCCAACAGCCCCGGCAGGCCGTAGATGTGATCCCCATGCATGTGGGTGATAAAAATGCGGCGCAACTGGCTGGGGCGCAGCTCATCTAGGCGCAGCAACTGGTGTTGGGTGCCCTCGCCGCAATCGAACAGCCACCATTCCGACCGCTGGGGAAACTGCACCGCCACCCCAGAGACGTTGCGCTGGCGGGTGGGCATGCCGGAGCTGGTGCCCAAAAAGGTGATCCGAATGGCATTGGGATCTGTCACAGGGGCAAGACCTCAAGGATTGGGATCCCTAGCTTACCAACTGCTCCCGCTGGCCGAGAAAAAACCCTTGATAGGATGGGGAGTAGAACGTACCCTTGAGCCTTCTCGTCATGATCACCCTGACCGATAGCGCCATCCAAGAGTTGAAGCGCCTGCGCAGCAAGTACGAAAAAGAGGGATCCCAGCCCATCCTGCGTCTGGGGGTCAAGCCGAGCGGCTGCTCTGGCCTCTCTTATGTGATGAACTTCGAGTCTCAGGCCAACCCTGACGATCATACCTTCGACTTTGGGGATATCCAGGTGGCAGTGGATCCCTTGAGCATGACCTTGATCAGCGGCACCACCGTCGACTTTTCCGAGGATCTGCTGGGCGGTGGCTTCCGCTTCAAGAACCCCAACGCAGTCGCCAGTTGTGGGTGTGGCACCTCCTTTGCCACTGCCGAGACCGCTGCTGTCGTTGGTCACTAAAGTCTCAATCGCTGCCTCCCACCCGCCTTTGGGCGTCAACGGTTGGAGGGCTCTAGGCTGGGCAGCCAAAGGACAAACCAAGTCCATCCCTTCTGGCTGGTGACCCGGATTTGGCCCTGCAGATACTCCACCCACTGCTTCACCAAGGCCAGTCCAAGGCCGCTGCCCGGTTGCGCCCAAGGATCCTCAGAAGGCACCCGGTAAAAGCGCTCGAAAAGGTGGGGCAGGTGGTCAGGCTCGATTTGGGCGGTGTTGCCAATCCTTAGCTCAACCCCACCGGGAAAGGCTTGCACCTCCAAGCGGAGGGTTCCGCCCGGCTGGGTGAACTTACAGGCATTTTCCAGCAGTTCCTTCAGGATCAGGGTTAGCCGCTGCGGGTAGCTGTAGAGCACTGCCGGGAATGAGGTCAGCTCCGCCATCTCCAGCTTCAGTTGCCGAGCCTGAGCCCGTTCTCGCACCCCATTGAGTAGGCTTGTGCAAAGGCTGTGGAGATCGATGGCGGCAGCCGCAGAGCTCAACTCTTTGGCTTCTAGGCTCTGCAGATCCAGCAATCTGTTGATTAGCTCGATTTCAGCTTGACATTCTTCCAGGGCAATGCGGTGGTATTGGCGCTGCTTCTCGTCTAGAGGGGAGCGGCCCAATAGCTCCAGGGCCAGCTTGATCTTGGTGAGGGGAGTGCGCAGCTCGTGGGAAACGCTGGCCAGAAAGCTATCCTTAAGGCGGCTGAGCTGCTGCAAGTCCTGTACCTGGCAGGCCAACTGGGCGGTACGTTCCTGCACTTTGGCTTCTAGGGCTTGGTTAAGTTCCCGCAGGTGGCGTTGGGCTTGGCTGGCCTGGATCAGGTGACGGATACGCCGCTTCAAAACCGCCCAACGAATGGGCTTGGAAATGTAATCGCTGGCCCCGGCAGCAAAGGCTTCATCCACGCAGGACTCATCTTCCAGCGCCGTGACGATGAGAATGGGCAGATCCGAGTTTTGAGCATGGAGGCGGCGACAGCACTCAAACCCATCCACATCCGGCATGACCGCATCCAGCAAGACCATATCCACTGAGTGTTGGGCGGCTAGCTGCAAGCAAGCCTCGCCGCTGCTGGCTTCTAGAACTTGGTAGCCTTCTCGCTCAAGGGCGTAGCGAACCAAGAGTCGCTGGCTGGGCTCATCTTCCGCGATCAACAACAACGGCTTCTTTTCAGGAGAGGGGGATCCCGCCTGGGCCTCAGGAACCGCCGGCGAGCTGGCCGGAGGGTGGGGATTGGGCCTCAGCATAGGCATCGAGAGGAGAGCATGACTCTAGTCAATAATAAGCTCAACTATACTGAAAATAATGTATAATATGTTCAGTACGGATTACTACCAGTTGATCTTTCTGTTTACTTTCGAGTCTGCCAACATGGTAGCCAAAGCAAAGCAGAAAATTGGTAGTAAGACGACACGGAAACTGCGCTTTGGGTATTCTACTCAAAGCTTTGCGGGATACCGCCATTCTGTTTGGAAACAAACAGAATGCTATCGCTGCATAGTTGAACAGTGATGTTCAGCAGTGTTCAGCGTAAATGTATCAGGGAGAAAAGCTCTGCACTCAGAGACTGAGGATAACTTGCCGATATGCCACCTCTAGCTTCTGCACGGCTTGCTCTATAGTATCCCATTTTACAGAACTGGCTGGCTCGGCATGAACCAGCTTTTCCAACTGCTGACACAGCTCAGCCAGACGTTTGGCGCCCAGGGTGCTGCTGCTGCCCTTGAGGCGGTGGGCCAACCGAGCAATGGCTTGGGGATCCCGCTGCTCTAGGGCCTGCCGCAGGGATCCCAATAGAGCTTCGCTGTCTTGCCGGTAGGTTTGGATCATCTCCTGCCAGGCTTCTGGAGAGCTGAAGACTGCCCGCATCTGGGCGAGGGTAACGGGGTCGAGGGGCGGATCCTCTTCTTGGCTGGCCGGGATGGGAAGGGGAAGGGATCCCTGAAGAACCCGGACTAGGGCGGCCGGCTCCAAGGGTTTGGTGAGGTAGCCATCTACCCCAGCAGCTTGGGCAGCAGCACGGCCTTCCGAAAACACATTGGCCGTGAGGACAACAATGCGAGGCTGGCGCTCAGGGGGCAGCTCAGCACGGATGCGACGGGTGGCCGCAAGACCATCCAGCTCCGGCATTTGCATATCCATCAACACCAGATCGTAGGGTCGCAGGCGCAGAGCTTGGACGGCTTCCAGACCGTTGCCGACTATGTCGGGCCGGTAGCCCAATCGCTCCAGCATGAGGCGAATCACCTTCTGGTTAACCGGGTTATCCTCTGCCACCAGGATCTGAAGCGGGTAGCGGCTGGCCAGGGTCGCGTCCCAAATGGAGGGAGGAGCGGCGGGAGAGGAAGATAAGGAGGAAGGAGCTTTTTCTCCCACAAGCCCCAGCAGCAGCTTCCGCAGTTGGGAGGCTTTGACCGGCTTGGCCAAAGTGGGAAGAGGGTCTGCTGTGGAGATGAAGTTGCGCCCCGTCAGCACTATGGGCAACAGGTGGGGTTGCGCTTTCCGCAGGTTAGCCGCCAAGGTTAGGCCATCCTGGCCTGGCAGAGTGGCATCCAGCAGGGCTAGGTCAAAAGAATGGGTTCTAGCTGCAGCCTGGGCTTCTGCCGCCAAGGCGCAACAGGTTACCTCCATGCCCCAAGCGCTCAGCAGTCGGGATAGCAACTGCCGTTGACTGGCGTTGTCTTCCACCAGCAAAACCCGCTTGCCGGCCAAGCTGGGATCCGGCGCAGCTGTTGCCGATGGCTCCTGGTCTAACCTCTTCAGGGGAATGCGAAAGCGAAAAGTGGATCCCTGGCCCGGCTGACTTTCCACCCCGATTGCTCCCCCCATGAGCTGGCAGAGACGCTGGCTGATGGCCAAGCCCAGACCGGTGCCCCCAAACTGGCGGCTGATGGAGCTATCCACCTGGCTGAAGGGCTTGAAGAGGCGATCCAATTTTTCGGGGGGAATGCCAATGCCGGTATCTTGCACCTGAACGCTTACCCACTGCTTTTCGGGATCCCTCTCCCCGGCCTCGACGGTCACCACCACCTCTCCCTGGGGGGTGAACTTGATGGCGTTGCTGAGCAGATTGGCCAGGATTTGGCGCAGCCGGTTGGGATCCCCTATCAAGGTTGGCGGCAGGCTGGGATCCACCCAAGCCACCAGTTCCAGATCCTTGCTCTGGGCTTGGGCGGCCATCAAATCCAGCAGCTCTTCCACCAACTGCGGCAAGGAAAAGGGTATTTCCTCCAGTTCCAGTTTTTGGGACTCGATCTTGGAGAAATCGAGGATGTCGTTGATTAGGTTCAGCAGCACCTCGCCTCCATAGCGGATGGTCTGTACCCAATCCTGCTGCTGCGGATCCAAGGAGGTGTCCAGGAGTAGACTGGTCATCCCCAAAATGGCGTTGATGGGGGTGCGGATCTCGTGGCTGATGGTGGCCAGGAACTCGCTCTTGGCCCGGCTGGCGGCTTCGGCAGCTTCCTTAGCTGCTTTCATCTGCTCTTCTGCCAGCTTGGCTAGGGTGATATCCCGCCCGGCGGCGTAGATCAGGGATCCGGCCAAAAAGGCTCGCCACTCGATGAAACGATAGCTGCCGTCCTGGGTGCGGTAGCGGTTGACGAAGTGATCCAGCCGTTTCTCTTCGACAAGCTGCTGCATGGCGGCCTGTGTGGCGGGGACATCTTCCGGGTGAACCCACTCCAAAAAGGGTCGGCTCTGCAGCTCCTGCAGAGAATAGCCCAGCGTAGTCTCCCAGGCGCGGTTGAGACGGCGAAAGTACCCTTGGGCATCGGCAATGCAGAGCAAATCCAGAGCCACCGAGAAAAACTGCTCCAGCTCCGCTTCTGCCGACTTGCGGGCAGTGATGTCCACCGCGGTAAACACCCAACACGGGATCCCGCGCAAGACAAGGGGCTGCACAAACACGTCTTCCCAGACAACTCGGCCATCCTGCCGCTGCCATTGCCACTCAAAGCGGGCGGATCCCTGGCAGCGGGCTTGCTCCAAGTAGGACTGCAGCGAGAACTCCCCGCCCCGAAGAGCCTGGCGATAGGGAGACTGCTCGGAAGCGTCGAAGGCTCGCAGCTCCTCCAGGCTGAAAAACCCGTAGGCGGCAATGGCTTGGGAGTTGGCCTCCAGGATCTCGCCGGTCTCGGCATGACGGATGAGGATGGCCACAGCGGCATTCTCAAACAGCGCCCGGAACTTCTGCTCGCTTTCCTGGACGGCCTGCTGGGATCGCACCCTGTCGGTTACATCCCGGACGATCACCACCACCTCTTGGGGGTTGAGGGGCACAATGCGCACCTCTTCGTGGCGGGTCTCCCCTTCAATCTCGATGCTTTGGTCGTAGCGCTGCCGCGTCTGGGTAGCTATAGCCTGCTGAACAAAGAAAAGCCGCCGCTCGGCCAACTCCGGTGGCAAAAGCTCCTGCAGGGATCGGCCCACGTAGGTGTCGGGTGAGCTATAGGGAACAACCTCGCCCCCCCAGACAAAGCTCAAGCAAATGCCCTGGCTATCCAGGCGGAAGATCAAGTCGGGAATGGCTTCTAGAATGGCTCGCTGCACCTGTTCAGCGGCTTTCAAGGCCAGCTCTGCCTGCTTGGCTTCTGTAATATCCCGCACGATTGCCAGGACTTCCTGGCTGTTCAGAGGCACAATGCGGGCCTCTTCGTAGCGTACCTCCCCTTGAACTTCAATGCTGTACTCGTAGCGCTGTTGGGTTTGGGTGGCCAGAGCCTGCTGAACATAGAAAAGCCGCTGCTCTGCCAGCTCCAGCGGCAGAATTTCCCGGGGGGATCGGCCCAAGTGCTGCTCGGCTGGAGTGTAGAGATGGATATCGCCTCCGGAAATAAAGCTCAGGCAGATGCCCTGGCTATTCAGGCGAAGGATGAGGTCGGGGATGGCTTGGAGAATGGCCCGCTGGGTGGCTTCCATTTCTCTAAGGGCCAACTCCGCCTGTTTCCGCTCGGTGATATCTCGCACCAGGATGTAAATTTTGTCTCTCCCGTGAGCGACAACGCAGGCTCTCCGATAGCAGCGGATCCCCGGCTCAATCTCAACTTCGTACTCTAGGTACTGCGGCGTCTGGCTGACCAAGGCCCCCTCCGCCAGAGATGGATACTGCTCTTTCAGCGAGCCAGTAAACACGTCTTGGGCGCGGCAACCCACGTAAAACTCAGGCGGATGTCGGGTGGGAACGTAAGGGGAAGGCTTGCAATGAAGAATGACTCCCTCGGCGCTGAGCTCAAAAATCAAGTCGGGAATGGCCTCGTAGAGGGCGCGGTAGCGAGACTCGCTTTCCTGTAGAGCCCGCTCCATCTTGACCCGCTCGCTGATGTCGCGGCTGGTGATGAGGATCCCGTCTCCCACCGGCACCACTTGGTGATGGATCCAACTGGCCTTCAAGCCCGGCTGCCCCGAAATGGGGAACTCCTCTTCCAGAGGAATGCCGGTTTCCACCACTCGCTTGTATTTCTCAAAAAAGCCCCCCCAGCGGTTGATGGGCAGCAGCTCGCACAGCCGCTGGCCGATGATCTGCCGGCGCTGGAGGGAAATGAGCTCTTCCCCCTTGGCGTTGACATCCACAAAGACAAAGTCGCGGATCTCGCGGGTAACGGGATCCCGCACCGCCTCCAGCAGGTAAATAGCATCCAAGCTGGCTTCCAAGGCTGCCCGAAAACGAGCCTCTGGGCTGGGGGTGCCTCTAGGAGGTTGGAAGGGAAATCTTCGAGAAAGGCATCCCAGGATCCCTCTGAAGACAGAAAGCGGCTGACTTTCCCCCAGGCTGACGCCAAGCAGCAGGAGAGCCAAGAAGAGGGATCCCAGCAGCCAAAAGGCAAGGCCAGAGGGATCCACCAGGCCCACCGTTTTCCCTACCGCCCATAGCTCTCTGTGCATAGAACCCAGAGATTCCTGCCCCCTTTCCACAGTATCCCAGCAAGTCTTTCCAGCTTATCTTGGAGGTCAAAAGGGGAAGCTCAGCTAACTTGCGGAAATGGCCTCTATGCAATGGGCAGGATTCCTCAAGAGTGGCTTTTTGGGGAAATGAGTCTTGGCTCAAAGCTTTGTTTCTGGGTGCAGCAGGGAGAGAGACTCTTTATTGTGAAGATGCTTTATTGTGAAAAATAATTGTGAAGATTCAGCGGGATCCCTTGCGCCAGCGGCAATAGAGTTTTTCCAACTCCACCCAGACCATAACCACGGTGCTAAAGCCCAAGCAGATCAAAAGTTCAGTGCGGGTTAGCTCCTCTGTGCCAAAGAAGCTGCGCAAGAAAGGCACATAGAGCAGAGCCAATTGCAAGAGCAGAGTGGTCAGGACCGCGCCCAGCAGGTAGGGGTTGGAAAAAGGGTTGGTCTCGATGGTGAGCTTCTCGTTGGAGCGCACGGCCAGCGCATGGCCCATCTGGGCGATACACAGGGTGGTGAGGACCATCGTGCGCCAGTGGGGGATGTAGGCTTCCACAATGGCCATCATGAGGATTGTGGAGATGGCAAAAACCACGCCGATGCGCACCATGTAGGCTCCCAGCCCCTGGGCGAAGATGCTCTCTTTGGGGTTGAGGGGGGGGCGCTGCATCACCCCTGGCTCCGCCGGTTCCAAAGCCAAAGCCAGAGCGGGCAGGCCGTCAGTCACCAGGTTCATCCACAGGATCTGTAGGGGCGTCAGCGGCACTCCCAAGCCCAGGATGGGGGCGGCAGCCACTGTCAGCACCTCACCGATGTTGCTGCCCAAAATGTATTTCACAAAGCGGCGGATGTTGCTGTAGACCACTCGCCCTTCTTCAATGGCGGCCACGATGGTGGCGAAGTTGTCGTCCAGCAGCACCATGTCGCTGGCCTCTTTGCTCACATCGGTGCCCGTGATGCCCATGGCGATGCCGATATCCGCCTGGCGCAGAGCAGGCGCGTCGTTAACCCCATCCCCGGTCATGGCCACAAACTCGTTTTGCTTTTGCAGGGCTTGCACAATGCGCAGCTTGTGTTCGGGTGCCACGCGGGCATAGACGTTGACCGTCTGCACCGTTTGCAGCAGCTCCTCGAAACTCAGGCGGGAGAGGGTGCGTCCGTCAATGGCCTGATCTTCGGACTCGAGAATGCCCAGCTGGCGGGCAATGGCAACAGCTGTCAGTTGGTGGTCGCCGGTAATCATCAACGTGCGGATCCCAGCTTCTCGGCAGCGGGCCACGGCCTCTCGTGCCTCTGGTCGCGGAGCATCGTGCATCCCCATCAGGCCCAGCCAAACCAGGTTGTGCTCCACCTCTTCCCCGTTGTCCGGGATCCGCTCTAGCCTCTGGGTGGCTACCCCCAGAACCCGGATACCTTGGGCGGCCAGGCGGTTGTTGGTGCCGAGGATGGCCTGGCGATCGGTTTCCGACAGCTCCTGCCAAGTGCCCCCTTTCTGGATACGATCACACCGCTCTAGCACCAGCTCTGGGGATCCCTTGGTGTAGACGCAGTAGCCGCCATTTTCTTGGATCACCACGCTCATGCGTTTTCGTTCCGAGCTGAAGGGGAGCTCCTGCACCCGTGGGTAGCGCTCCTGTAGGGAGCCTTTATGGAGGTTGGCTTTGGCGGCTGCCACCAGCAGGGCGGCCTCGGTGGGATCCCCCAGGATGGACCAGGTGGGCGTTGAAGGGGGAGAAGAAACTGCAGACCGTGGGTTGCGACCGGCAACGGGTTGGAGACTGGCCTGCAACAGGGCATCGTTGCAGAACACCACGGCCCGCAAGATGGCCTGCAGATCCGGGGCGCTCCCGGGATCTATGGGCTGGCCGCCGCAGTAGAAGGATCCCTTGGGAATGTAACCGCTGCCGCTGACGTGGTAATGGCGGTCGGGGGTAATGATGTCGGTTACCACCATTTTGTTTTCCGTGAGGGTGCCGGTTTTGTCGGAGCAGATGGTGGTGACGGATCCCAGGGTCTCTACTGCCGGCAGGCGGCGGATGAGGGCGTGGCGGCGCACCATGCGTTGGGTGCCAATGGCCAGGGTGACAGTGATAACCGCGGGCAGCCCCTCTGGTACCACGGCCACGGCCATGCTCAAGGAAGTTTCCAAAAGCGAGGTAAAGGGGGCCATGCTCCCGGCTTGCAGCAGCCCTATCCCCACCACCAAGGCCACCAAAGCCAGGGATCCCGACACCAGCACATTGCCCAGTTGGCTCATGCGCCGCTGCAGGGGAGTGGGCTCGTTTTCCACCGTTTGTAGCAGCTTCGCCACCTTGCCCAGCTCCGTGTTCATGCCGGTGGCAGTAACCAAGAGGATCCCTCGCCCCTGAATCACTTCGGTGCCCATGAAGGCCATGTTGCGCCGTTCCCCCAGCTCGATGTCCGGCGGGAGGACGCAGTCTGCCTGTTTGGTTACAGGGGTGGCTTCTCCGGTCAAAGCTGCTTCCCGCACCTGCAGGTTCACGGCCTCGGCCAAGCGCCCATCGGCTGGGATCTGTACCCCGGCTTCCAGCAGCACGCGATCCCCCGGCACCAGTTGGCTGGCTGGAACTTCTTGCCACAGGCCATCCCGCTCCACCCGCACGGTAGGGGAGGCCAGTTTTTTCAGGGCCGCCAGCGCTTTTTCCGCCCGACTTTCTTGCAAATAGCCCAGGCCACCGTTAAGGCCAACGATCAACAAAATGGCCAGGGCATCTTTGGGAAACTCGCCTTCTTGCAAGTCCAAAGTGGCTGAGATCGCCGCTACGGCGATCAGCATCAGCAGCATGATGTTGCGGAATTGATCCAGCAGGACTTGCCAGGAGCTACGGCCAGAAGTGGTGATCAGCTCATTGGGGCCATATTGCCGCTGCCTCTGGATCACCTGCTGAGTGGTGAGGCCGCGATCGGGATCGGTCTGCAACTTCTGGATGGCAGTGGCGAGGGTGAGGCTATGCCAGGCAGGAACAGAAGCAAGGGGGGATCCATCCGGTGGGATCATCGCGACCACTCGAGGGTTCTTGCCGCATTTTGACATACTCCCCGCCCTCGAGGGGGAGGATTCTTGTCATCTCCCCAGTTGTTCGGGCCATAGCTCTTCTGGCGCCAGCGGCTGGGATCATCTTCAGAGCGCCAAGCCCACGACGAGGATCGAACTCGTGACCTCCCCCTTACCAAGGGGGTGCTCTACCACTGAGCCACGTGGGCAAAGCCGATGGTGGGCCGAGTTGGATTCGAACCAACGTAGGCGTAAGCCAGCGGATTTACAGTCCGCCCCCTTTAACCCCTCGGGCATCGACCCGTTGACACCGGTCTTTCATCATAGCAGAAGGTGTTGCGTAAGTCAGACACACTCCCACTGTGCCAATTGTCAGCCATCTCAAAACCGAGGAGTCAGAGTCGAAGCGGAACGAGGCAGCCCCAGAGCTGGGTATAAAGGGATCGGGTTAGGGCTGGGCACTTTTCAAGACAAACTGAATAAGGAACTTGATATCGTTTAAGACAGTTTTCTGACTCCTGACCATGATTTCGACCCTCGGCACTCCCACCCATCCAGAGCAGACCCTTTCCCCCAACCAGTCTTTGCGCCCCTTGACCAGCCGTATCAACAGCCGGGGGCACTTGGAAATTGGGGGGTGCGACGTGGTGGAGCTGGTGCGCCAGTTTGGATCCCCTCTCTACATCCTGGACGAATGGACGCTGCGCCGCGCCTGCCAGCTTTACCGTGACACCTGGGCCCGCTGCTACGCCGGGGGATCCCGGGTTTTGTACGCCACGAAAGCCTGGAACTGCCTGGCCATTTGTGCTCTGGCGCTGCAAGAAGGGCTGGGGTTGGATGTGGCTTCCGGCGGGGAGCTGTACACGGCCCTGCAGGCGGGGGCCAAAGGTGAAGATCTCTATCTGCACGGCAACGCCAAGTCTCTCGACGAGCTGAACTTGGCCCTGGAGACGGGCTGTACTTTGGTGGTCGATAGCCTGTACGAACTGCAGCAGGTGTCGGCCCTGACCACGCCCGCACGGCCAGCGCGGCTGCTCCTGCGGGTTAACCCCGGTATCGACGTCCACACCCACGAGTACATTCGTACCGGGCAAACCGACAGCAAATTCGGCATCGGGCGATGGCAATTGCCGGAAGTGCTGGATTTTTTGGCCGCCCATCCTCAGTTGCAGTGCGTCGGGCTCCATGCCCACATTGGGTCACAGATTTTTGATCTACAGGGCCACCGCGACCTGGCGGGGGTGCTGGCCCAGATCTGGCGGCAAGGGCTGGGCAGAGGGTTGCCCCTACAAGAGCTGAATGTGGGTGGGGGCCTGGGGATCCGCTATATCGAATCCGATGATCCCCCCTCCATCCCGGAGTGGGTGGAAACTGTGGCAACGGCGGTGCAACAAGCCTTTGCCCAGTCCGGGATCCCTTTGCCCAAGGTGCTCTGCGAGCCTGGACGATCTGTGATTGGGCCGGCTGCCGTGACCGCCTACACCCTGGGAGGGCAAAAGCGGATCCCTCCCAGCGATGACCTGCCCCAAGGACGCACCTACATCACCATCGACGGTGGTATGTCCGACAACCCCCGCCCGATCACCTATCAAGCCCGCTATACCGCCCTTCTGGCCAACCGACCAGAGGCAGAGGCCACGCAGCGGGTAACGGTGGCCGGCAAGCACTGCGAGTCGGGGGATGTGCTGTTGAAGGATGTGCTTCTGCCCGCCCCAATGGCAGGAGAAGTGTTGGTGGTTTTGGCGACGGGGGCCTACAACTACAGCATGGCTTCCAATTACAATCGCTTCCCTCGGCCAGCCGCGGTGCTGGTCAACGAGGGAGAGGCCCAGTTGATTGTGCGGCGAGAAACTTATGCCGACTTAATCCGTCAGGATGTTCTGCCGGAGCGGTTGCTGCGTTGAAGGGGAAGTTTGCCCATACCCATCTGGTCAGTAGAGGCACAGCCTTTCCTGGCAGCGCCGACCGCAGCCAACGCACCTCATGCGAGAAAGACTGGAAAACAGCCAGGAGGTGAGTGGTAGGCTGGTCTGGGGGCCGCAGTCCAACAGGGGTTCTGAGGTGCAGAACGGCACCAGGCAGAAGGTCCGCAATGAGGGGAGCGTGAACGGGGTTTTTCGCCATGCTGGCGGCCTTATGGGCTTGGCTACAGCAGTTTAACTTTCTCAGCCTCTTGGACTGGGCTCTGGCTGTCTTTCTGTTGGCTTTGGCTCTCTACTACACCCGCGAAAGTCGTGCTGGGGTGCTGGTGAGGGGATTTATAGTGCTGCTGGTGCTGTACCTGGCCACAGCCTCTCTCCCCTTGGTTCACCTGATCTTGGATCGCCTGCTCCTGGGCGCAGCTGTAGCCATGGGCGTGCTCTTTCAACCGGAGTTTCGGCGGCTGCTGGAGCAATTGGCAAGAGCCATCCGCATGGAGTGGCCGAGCAACGCAGGCGATGACGAGGAGGATCCTGAGGAAGATTTGGTGGAAGAACTGGTGCAAGCAGTGCGAGAACTTTCCCAAAACCGCACAGGAGCGCTGATTGTGATCGAGCCGGAGCAGCCAATTGACTCGCGGGTATTTACCGACAAAGGAGTACCTCTCCAGGCGCGGGTGTCGCGGGAGATCTTGCAGACCATTTTCCAGACTTCAACTTTGTTGCATGATGGGGCTGTGGTCATCCATCGGAATCGCATTCGCGCAGCGGGGGTCATCCTGCCGGTTTCGGAGCGGGCCGCCTCTCGACAGCTGGGCACACGGCACCGCGCTGCGATGGGGATCACAGAGCAGACCAATTGCTTGTGTATTGTGGTCTCAGAAGAAACGGGATCCATTTCCCTGGCGGAGGGTGGGCGCATCGAGCGGCCTCTGACCAGTGCCAAGTTACACGAACTGCTGGTACAGCGGTTGCGCAATCCCCGCGATGCCAAAAAACGAGATGCTCCGCTAAAGGGATTGTGGGCCCACCCCTGGTTTCGCAATGGGCCGCTGCGCTGGTGGGGATCCCTTGCCGATCTGACTAAACTCTTTCGCAAACCTGAGAAAACCCTCCCCGAAGACTGAATCTCCATGACCCTTTCTCCTGCCCATCTTCTGCAGTTGCCTGCCGACCTAGATCCGCAGTTGTTGCCCCGCCATGTGGCGGTGGTGATGGATGGCAACGGGCGTTGGGCGCAAAAACGGGGTTTACCCCGCAGCGTTGGGCATCAGCGAGGGGTATCGGCCCTGAAGGAGCTGCTGCGCTGTTGCAATGATTGGGGGATCCCAGCCCTTACCGCCTATGCCTTCTCCACCGAGAACTGGGGCCGGGCCCGCGAGGAAGTGGATTTCCTCATGACTTTGTTCGAGCAGGTGCTGTGGCAGGAATTGGGGGAAATGGTGCAGCAGGGGGTGCGCATCCAGTTTGCCGGCCAGTTGTCGGCTCTGCCCCACTCTCTGCAGGAAACCATCGTGCATGCGGTGGAATGCACCCAGCACAACAAGGGCATTTGCCTGACGGTGGCCCTCAACTACGGGGGACGACAGGAGATCCTACAAGCCTGCCGCTCCATTGCCACCTTGGTGCAGCAGGGGCTGCTGCAGCCGGATCAGATTGACGAGGCCCTCTTTTCCCAATTTCTCTACACCACCGGCTTATCGGATCCTGATCTGCTGATCCGTACCAGCGGCGAGATGCGCATCAGCAACTTCCTGCTCTGGCAGATGGCCTACACCGAGCAGTATTTCACCCCCATCCTCTGGCCGGATTTCGACCGAGCCGCTTTTCACCAAGCCTTGCTTAGCTATCAGTCGCGGCAGCGGCGGTTTGGCAGGTGAGGATGATCCCTGGTTGGATATCCGTTGCCAACCGGCAGCTAGCGCAGAAAGCTGGTCACCAACCACATCACCGTAAACGTGATCCCCACCAACAGCGCACCAGGAGCATCGCCACCGGTGAGGGGAAGGGCAATGCCGTAGGCCAACATCAGCCCCAGGCTCAGGCCCGCCAGGGCCAAGAGAAAAGCGCGAATGAAGCGGCGCTCTTTGCGGTACAGGAAATAGATACAAGCCATCAGCCCCAAGGCCAGTTGCAGCGAGGGGTACTCATCGGGAGCCAGGATAACCCAACCCCCCAGCCCACCCAGCAGCGCCGCAGGCCAGAGGGCATCGGCGGTAGAGGGGGTATCCAACCAGCGGCTGACCCAGGGGGGATTTTGGGCAGCAGGGCGGGGCAAACTCAGCTCCGGCTCAGGATGGGCAGCCCGTTGTTCGGCGTAGCGGATGCGATCGGGAACGGCGATTTTGCCCTCTTTGCGCAGGCGCAGGCGCTGCATCAGGATGGCATCGTAGGCTTGCTCCACCCGCTCTTGCTGCTGTTCATCGGCGCCCAAGCTGGCCAGGAGCCGAGCCCGCGCCGATTGAATCTCTTCAAAAGAGGCTTCTTCGCTAATTCCCAACACCTGATACGGACTCATCTCAGCCATAGCGACCAGCCCTGTAACTCTTTATCACCTTAACCCAGCCTGCCCGACCTTCGATCCGGCTACGTGACGGGGATCGACAACGGGGATTGAGTTGCCGCATTCCCCAAGGCTACGGATTTGGAGATGGAGGCAAGCTCCGTTTGTAGACATCGGGCCACATACTCAACCGCAGCGTAGGTGGTGGCTTTGCCAAGGCTAAGGCGAATGGATCCCAGCGCCTCGGCTTCTGAGTGGCCCATGGCCAAGAGGATGCGGCTGGGGATCAGTTGGCCGCTGCTACAGGCGGAGCCGGCGCTAATGGCGATCCCCTGGCGGCTTAGGGCCCTGACCAGCACATTCCCCGGGATCCCTGCGGCGCAGTAGCTGAGGTGGTGGGGCAGACGCTGCTCCAAACGGACGGGGCCGGTCAGCCGCAAACCGGGCGCCTCCGCTAGCAACTGGGCCAAATGCCGTTGCAATTGCCGCAGGCGGGCCGTTTCTTGAGATAGCTCTTGGGCCGCCAAAGCTGCCGCCACTCCCAAGCCGACAATGCCCGGGATCCCTTGGGTGCCAGCCCGCAGCCGCCGTTCTTGCCCACCCCCCCGCAGCAGCGGTCGCAGCTCCACCCCTGGGCGCACGTACAGCGCCCCCACCCCCTGGGGCCCGTAGAGTTTATGCCCGGAAAGGGAGAGCAGATCCACCGGCAGTTGCGCCAGATCCAGCGGGATCCGCCCCACCGTCTGCACAGCGTCGGTGTGGAAGAGCACCCCCGCCTGGCGACAGATCTGACCCAGCTCTGCAATGGGCTGCAGGGATCCCACCTCATTTTGGCCGTGGACGATGGAGACCAAAACGGTATTGGGTTGCAGCGCCTGGATCAAAGTCTGGGGATCCACCTGGCCGGCGGCGTTCACCAGCAGACGGGTGACCTGCCAGCCTTGGGACTGCAACTGGCGGGCAGCATTCTCCACCGAGGCGTGCTCGACGCTGGAGATGATGAGATGTTGGGGAGTAGAGTAGCGCTGGGCCACCCCAAACAGGGCCAGGTTGTTGGACTCCGTCCCGCCTGAGGTAAACAGCAGCGCCTCCGGCTCACAGTTAAGCAGCTCGGCCACCTGCTGCCGCGCCCGCTCCATGGCCATGGCGGCCCGTTCTCCCCACCCGTGCAAGCTGGAGGGGTTGCCCCAGCTTTCCTGCATCGCCATCTGCATGGCCTCGATCACCTCAGGCCGAGGCGGAGTGGTGGCGCTGTGGTCAAAGTAGAGGGCAGGATCCAAACGCAACATGCCAGCTCGACCAGCCGGGGCTCCGTGTTCCTATCTTAAGATCCTTGGCCAGTGTTGCCCAACGCTGGCAGCAGCTTCCCCTTGTTGAGGCCAAACCCGCTGGAGGCAAATTGAGCCTGCCTACTTGAAAAGACTAGTACGCTGGCGGTGCATCACCACCGATTCCACCAAGCCAATGGCCAGAAAATTGGTCAGTAGAGCCGAGCGGCCATAACTTAGAAAAGGCAAAGGCAAGCCGGTAATCGGGGCCAGGCCGATGGTCATGCTGATGTTCACCACCGCCTGAAAGAGGATCATCGCCAGCACCCCAATGGCAATCAGGGATCCAAAATTGTCCTTGGCCCCTTGGGCAATCCAGATCAGCCGCGCACACAGGATCCAAAACAGGATCAGCACCGTCAGGGTGCCGATAAAACCCATCTCTTCCCCAATGGCCGAGAAAATAAAATCCGTGTGCTGTTCGGGGATGAAGTCCAGCTGGGTTTGGGTGCCCTGCTGGATACCGCGGCCCCAGAGGCCGCCGGCTCCGATGGCAATGCGGGATTGAATGAGGTGATAGCCGGATCCCCAAGGCTCTTGCATGGGATCGATGAAAATCTCCAGCCGCCGCCGCTGATAGGGCTTGAGAAGGTGCCAAGCTAGCTGCCCCAACTGCCCCGAGAGCAGGTTGATCACCCCAAAAGTTACGGCCCCCGTCCACCGCCAGGGGAGACGCCAAGCGGCCAACCCCGCCATTCCCAGACACCAGAGCAGCCAAATCCAAAGCATCCAGCTCTGCTCTGGGCGAGTGTGTAAGCCATAGAGAATGGCTCCCACCCCCGGCGACAAAAGCAAGAGGATCCAACTGCCCTTGGCCCCGGCCCAGTAGAGCATGACCAGCACAATCACCACAAACACCAGGGCAGTGCCCAGGTTGGGCTGCAGGAAAATCAAGATCCAGGGGGGAGCGACGACGGCAACAGCCACCCAAATCTGGCTGAAGTACTTGATCGGCCAGTGGTGCAGGAGAGCAGCCAGGGTAACAATTACCCCCAGCTTGGCAAACTCAGAAGGCTGCACCTGAAAGCCGGCGATGGAGAGCCAGCGCTCCGCTCCTCCGCCTGCTGTGCCGAAAAAGAGCACTGCAATTAAACTCGCCAAGGTCAAGAAGTAGGTGAACCAGTGCCAGCGCAACAGCCGCTCATATGGAATCCGGGCCACCACTCCCAAAAACGCCAGGCTGATCCCGGCCATGATCAACTGCTGCAGCCAATAGTGGCTGATGGGACGCTCCCAGACTGCGCTGCGGATGGCAAGAATGCCGATGCCTGTCAAGGCCAGCACCGTGGCCAGCAACATGCCATCGAACTCGCGCCAAGGAGCCAAGATCTGCCGCAGAAGCTTTTTCCACCTAGGCTGAGAAGACACCTTTGGGTCAACGTTGCCCAGCAATAGACCCCATCCTCCAAAGAAAGGCCAGCCTCAGTTTGACATACCCCCTGCCCTACCGACTTGTTTTCTCATCACTCGCGTTGAGTGTCGATTCCTCGTCGATCCATTTTCTGGCGTGTTCGCCTCCTCTGATAGGGCCTCAGTAGTGCTCCGCACCGCTGTCGCGAACAGGTCAGCCCTCCTCAAGTTGATCCTGCTCAGATTGGCTGGACTCAGGATTCTTTCATTCCCAGCTCTGCAGTTGCCCTAGCCAAGCGGAGAGGCGGGATCCCACCTCTTCTCGACGCCTTTCAAGATTGGCTGCCGTCCAAATCAGAAGCAGGCCCAGCAGGATCCCAGTGGCCCAGAACAGCAGCGAATAAGCTGTCACCAGTAGCCATCCCTGCCGCAGGATCCCCAGCCCAAAAGCCAGCGTGCCCACGAAGAGATAAGCTCTTACCCGCAAGGCCAAGCCCAGCAGACCCAAAGCTAAGCCCAGCCCCACCGGCCAAAATCCCGCCCACAGTTGCCCGTGGGTTTCCACCATCACCACCAGCAGCCATGTGCCCAAGGAAACCAGCCGCAGCCAATGTCGCCCCTGTCGCCCGCTGGCTTCCTGTAATCCCGGATCCACCTGAGCCACATAGAGCAGGGATCCCACCAGGGGCAGGGCATAGAACGTCAGGGAAGCCCAATCCTGATGCCAGCCGTAACTCCACAGGATCCAGTTGCTCAAGAACAGGCTGACATAGCCCAGGCGCACCTGGGATCTCCAGATAGCCAGCAGGGCATAGTAGGTTGCCCCCAGCAGCAGATTAAGGGTGTTATTTCCTCCCGCGGTTACCAGAAACGCAGTCAGGGGTAGCACCAAGGCCGTATTGTGCCAGGGATCCGACGGCCAGCCCCACCCTCGCCAGGGCAAGCCATGGTAAACCAGCCCCAGCCCACAGAGCAGGGATCCGGCCCACCGCGCTATGGATAGCTGCGGCAGCCCCAGGAACACACCGCCCAGCAGAACCCCAGCCCCCTGCCATGCGCTGAGGTAACCCCAGACCGTTGGCGCCCAATTTCGCTCTGTTGGAGATTCTAGAGTTGAGGTTCTCCCCTGTCCGGCGGCATAGGCCACCAGGCCGGATCCCGTCAGCACCCAGAGCCACTTCCCCCAAGGGCTGAGACCGAGATCCCAAAAGGCGAACAGAAGGAGTAGGCTGGCCAAGCCCCAGTTGCCGGCGCCTATCCGCTGCAGCCAGGCCGCTTTCAGCCGCAGGGTCGCCACCAGCCAAGGGGGACAAAAGCCGTAGCCCCAGGCCAAGCTCAGCCCTAACAGAGCGATCAACACCAACCCATTTGCCAGGGATCCCCCAGTTCGCTGGCTGAGGAAGTAAACCCAGCTCTCGTAGGCGGCCACAGACACGCCCCAAGCGCCCAGGAGCCCTTTCCAGTTGGCAGGACGGAGGTCTTCCCGGCCTTGCTCTTGCGCCCGTTGGACCGCCTGTCGACGCCCCAGGCCCAGCAGCACGATGGAGAGACCTAAGCTGCCCAAGCCCGTTACCTCACTCCACTGGGCATGGGATCCCAGCCAGCCCAACCCTGCATAGATCAAAGGCCCCGTCCGCCAGAAGCTCAGGGCCCTGACCTGTTGCAGGAGCTGCCCCCCCAAAGACTTTGTCCCGCCAGCGCGAGCGGCCCCCTCAAGCAAGAGTTTTTCCGGCCCAATCCAAAAGAGGATCCCCAGGCTCAGATTGATGACGGCAAGCAGAGGGGCAACAGGACGGGATCCCTGTACAGCCCACAACACGCCGCTTGCCGCCAGTAGCTCCAAAGCCCAGCCCAGCCCGTACAACAACCCATCCATCTGACCCTTGATCTGGCCAGATGAAAGGGCTTGGGCAATTTCAGGGGCATCCCCTGTCGGAGAGGACTCCGTCCCGCTAGCGCTAGGGGGGAGGGTCTGAGAGGATCCCGTCTCGGCAATGGGAGCAGAGAAGACCGGAGCAACCTCTACCCAAAGTCGGAGACCAATGGCCAGCCAGGTAACCCCAGAGGCCAGCGGTATGGCTGCCGAGAAAGCAGGGGGCGAGGAAGGGGTGAAGAGGGCCGCCGCGGTGGGCAACGTTAGGGAGAGCAAGAGCACCAACCCCAAGGGTATACCCCAGCCATCCAGGGCTGGCCGGTAAGCGGCTTGCAGGCGAGAAGAGAGGTGCCGGATGCCGTAGCGACAGCCGCTCAAGAGCAACAGCAGCGCTGCCAAGACCAGCAGCCATTCCGCTTCCGTAAGTGTCGGCAAGAGCCGGCTGATCCCCACCAGGCCGAACCCTGAGCCGAAGGCCACCGCCAGCAGGGCTTCCCCCTCTGCTCCAGGAGTAGGGGAACTTGGCAAGGGACAAGCCCATAGCCACACCTGGGTAGCTAGCAGCAGCAACCCCAGCCCTAGCCCGAGCAGATCCGGGCCCGGCCTGCCCAAGGTGAGCAACTGCGCCATCACCAGCGAGAGCACGGCCCAAAGACGCAGGGATCCCCGCACTGGGATCCCCTGCTGCCAGGAAAGGGATCCCAATCCCCCTTGCTCTGGGCTCTGCAGCCAGCGGGGCATGAACTCCAGGGGGGGCAGGGCCAATACCTGAGCTGCCGTTAAAGCAAGAGGCACCAGCAGCCACAGCCAGCCAAAGGATTGTTCACCCGTCGCAGACAACTCGGGGAGCCGTTGCAGCAAAAACGCCAAGTAGCTGGATCCCACCAGCACCAGCCCTATGCCATCTGCACTTCGCTGCCACAGCTCCGCAGGCACTCCCCAAAAAAAGCGCTCTGACCCACCCAGAGCCACCCGCCCTGCCCATTGCAATAGGCCCACCAGCAGCAGAACCACTCCCCAACTGGACAGGCTAGTGCTCCGCACCGCTGGCGCGAACAAGTCGGGCAAAAGCCAGCGGATCCCGGCTAGCAGTGCCCCCACTCCGTAGGCGTGGGTCAGGAGTACCCAAAGAAAGTTGGGAGTTTCTCCTGATCTGGACTTTTGTTGTAGCCACCAGGCCAGGATCCCGGCGCTCAAAAGCAAGTGCCAAAAGCGAATGGCCGGATAGGGAAGGCTCAAGAGCAGCAGGGATCCCCCTAGCCCCAAAACCAAGCGCTCTGTTGGTTCCACCAGCCCAGAAAAGTCTGTCTCGCCGGCTTCTGGAGTGCTCCTCTGCCAGCGGGCCGCCAACCCCAGCCACAGCACCTCGTAGGGCAGCAGCGCCAACCCCAGCAAGCCCCAAGGGGAATCAAGGGGCTGAAACCAGTTGGTTACTGTAGCTACAACCTCTTGCCGCCAGCTTGCTGGCCACACCTGCCAAAAAGCCCAGCAAGTTTCCAGGCCCAGCAAGAACAGCAACGTCAAATGCACCCTAAGGACTTCGTCCCGCTGGGGCGACTGGGTGTGTCGGCGCAAGCGCCCGATTAAGACATGGATCCCCAGCAGGCTAATCCCCAGCAACTGCCAGCCGCTGAAAGGGCTCTCCGCCAAGCCAATGGCAGCCAGCAGCCAGCCCACCACCAACAGCACCCAGCTCCCCTCCCACCAGCGGGAGAGCGTCCCCTCCTGAGCGCCTTCTGCTACGACGTCCGGGGATCCCTGGGGCCATTCCGCTGCCAGCCAACCCAACAGGGCCACCGCCAACCCCAACTGCGGCACTTGGACATGCCCAGACAGCAGCCCCCGTAGGATTAACAGGGATCCGGCAGCCCCGATTAGCCAGATCTTGGAGCCCCGTAATTCCCGAGACCGGCGGCTCCAGGTGTAAATCACGGTGCTGAGGATCCCCAGATACAGGATCCCCAGGACAAAAGCAGGGCGAAGCTCCTGCG
Organism: Thermostichus sp. MS-CIW-26; assembly: GCF_054059115.1. NCBI lineage: Bacteria > Bacillati > Cyanobacteriota > Cyanophyceae > Thermostichales > Thermostichaceae > Thermostichus > Thermostichus sp. MS-CIW-26. The sequence goes on along the minus strand of NZ_JBSSBV010000001.1, from coordinate 98,703 downwards.
GCCCCAAGCTCCAGAAAGCTTGCAAGCCAGAGAGGGCCAAAAAGTTCACCAAGGTTCCGTAAAAGGCATTGGGCTCCACACCGCTGTCGCGAAAGCCGGCACCTGAACCCAGCGAGCGCACCCGACCCTCAGCCGTCAACGGGATCCCCAGCAGCAAGCCCAGCGCCAGGATGCGGATCCCCCAAAGGATCCCCAGCCCATCCAGGGCCCACACGTTCACCGGCACCAGCAGCAGGGCAATAGCCTCCAAGGTTTGACCGGTTAGACGCAGCCCTTCCTGCCGTTGGATCCATCCAGCACCTACCCCAAAAGCCGCCGTATAGGCCAAGAGCACCCCATACTGAGCAGTTGGAGAAAATTGCTCCCAGTGGCTGGCCGCCAGCACCCCGGAGGACACCACCACCAAAAACAGGCCCAGCAGCAACAGCCAAGTCACGCTTAGCTCGGACAGCAAGTTCCGCAGCAAAACAGCCAGTGCCGGGGTAGGGGGGGGCAAGGACTCCGTCCGAGTAGCGCGAGTGGATTGAGGGGCAGCTTGGGGCTCTTCTCCCCCCTCGACCGCAGGTTCCTCAACCCCAGATCCGGCCAGGCGAGCATTTCTTTCTCGCACCATCCCTGGGATCCAAATCAAATCCAGGAGCTGTCCGATCCCCAGCAGCCCAAAGGTCAACAGCCAGAGCAAACCCGTCCGCCAGCGGCCCAGATAAAAACGGTGCAGGCCACAGATGCCAAACAAACCCAAAATCCAGAGCACGTAGGCCGAGTCAAGACGAGCCGGGATCTCGTCGCTGGGGGAAACTGCCGCTGACCTTGGTTCCTCCGCCTCCAGCCGATACTGCTCCACCAGCAAGCGAAAGTGCTCTGGAGTCAGCAAGCTCAGCTCCAGCCAGGCCCGCAAACCCTGCAAGACTTGCTGCCGGGATCCCCGAACGGTGAGCTCCAAAAGGACTTGCTCCGAGGAGGGCGAGCGGTCAGATTGCAGCTCCTCTGCTCCTGGAGGCAAGAGGCGATCCTGGGATCCCATGGCCGGACTCCTTGAGCAAAAGGCTTGGGGCTACTGCTACTCTAAGCCTTGCTCTAGCCGGTTGCCATGCCGTTCTCAAATCCTTCTGATACATTTACGCTGAACACTGCTGAACATCACTGTTCAACTATGCAGCGATAGCATTCTGTTTGTTTCCAAACAGAATGGCGGTATCCCGCAAAGCTTTGAGTAGAATACCCAAAGCGCAGTTTCCGTGTCGTCTTACTACCAATTTTCTGCTTTGCTTTGGCTACCATGTTGGCAGACTCGAAAGTAAACAGAAAGATCAACTGGTAGTAATCCGTACTGAACATATTATACACTATTTTCAGTATAGTTGAGCTTATTATTGACTAGAGTCATGCTCTTGCTCCGGCAGAGTGTCAGTTCCTGCTGATGCGACCAGCCCTCTAAACCTCAGTTGGGATCCCTGGGATCTCGCTGCTGTGAGTGCTGCGCAAGACGGGAAGCGTCATCATCTGCCCCAGCCGCGAAACGGTGAGCTCCGCCGCCGGAATGGGCTCCGAGACCTGTCCGCCGCTGAACACCATCACTCGGTCGCTGTACTGCAGGATCTCGTCCAAATCCGCCGAGGCAAAAAGAATAGCCGTACCCGCTTGGGTGCGTTCCAGCAATTGCCCCCAGACCCACAGCGCCGACTCAATGTCCAACCCTCGCGTTGGGTGCTCCATCAGCAAAAGACTCAGGGGTGTGGGCAAGAGAGCCAACTGGCTGCGCTGTTGGTTGCCCCCCGAGAGTTGCTCCACCCGGCTGTAGGGGTGACCGCGAATGCTGAAGTATTCAATGGCCGCTTGGGCCTGTTGACGGGCCAGAGCCCAGTTGATCCAGGGATCCTGCTGCTGGAGGGCAAAATGCTCCTGCAAGGTTAAGCCGGGGATCAGCCCTTCCCGCAGCCGATCCGCCGGAGAAAACCCCACCCCACAGCGCAGATAGTCGCCGTAAGGACGGCCTGTCATCTCCTGCCCCCCCAACAAGATCTGGCCCCGCCTGGGCGGCAACAACCCTGCACAGGTGAGCAGGAAAGAGCGTTGCCCACTGCCTTCCAAACCGGCCAACCCAATCACTTCCCCCGGCTGCACCGCCAGATCTGGCAAAGCCAAGGCAAACGGCTCATGCCGCACCACCAGGGAGCGCAACTCCAACAGGGGATCCGCTCTCCTTTGCGGAGAATGGGGCCGAGCCGGGGGTGTCAACTCCCGCCCGAACATCCAATCGATCAACCGCTGTTCCAACAGGGCAATGTCTTCACCCCTAACAGGCAGCTCCCCCACCACCTCCCCCTGCCGCATCACCGTCACCCGATCGCAAAGGCATTCCACATCGGCCAGCTTGTGGGAGACGAAGATCACCGATTTGCCCTGCTCCGCCAACCTTCTCAGAGCCGCGAACAGAAGATCTTTTTGCGCTGCAGAAATGCCCGTCGTTGGCTCATCCAAAATCAAGGTGTTGATCCCCAGGGAAAGCAACCGCAGCATTTCCAGTTGTTGCCGTTCCCCCACCGTCAAGCTGCCGATGGCTCCATCGGGGTTGAGGTTGAAACCAAACTCTTCACAGGCTTTCTCGAGACGTCTTCGGCTTTCCCGCAGCCCCAAGCCCAAGCGCCCCCGCTGCCCGGCAATAAAGTTTTCTAGTACCGTCAGAGAAGGAAAATCCAAGGGATCCTGGTGCAACATGCCAATGCCCAGGCGAATGGCCGCTGCAGGGCTGTCGATGCGAACCGGTTGCCCATCGATCCAAATCTCCCCCTGATCGCAGCGCAGAAAGCCGCTCAGGATCTTGACCAAGGTACTTTTGCCGGCCCCGTTTTCCCCAAGCAGGCCGTGGATCGTGCCCGCCTCCACCCGTAAGGACACATCGCGGTTCGCCTGTACCGCCCCAAAACGCTTGTGGATGTGCAGCAGCTCGACCTTCATTCTGCTCATAGTAACCTGCCTCCCCAGAAAATCCCCAAGAATACAGTTGCTGAGGTTGCAAGTGCTGGTGCTACGATAGCGACAGCTCGCCGTTAGGCGTTGGCTGCGGACGAGTTCAGCATCGATCTGTGGTTCGCCCTGCCCCTCTTCTCCGCCCTTCCCCCCTGCCACCCATCTCGGATAGCAACCGCCTCAAAATCTTCTCAGGCAGCGCTAACCCGGCTCTGGCTCAAGAGGTGGCGCGTTACTTGGGCATGGATCTGGGCCCGATGTTGCGCAAGCGCTTTGCCGATGGCGAGCTGTACATCCAAATTCAGGAGTCGATTCGGGGTGCCGATGTCTACTTGGTGCAGCCCACTTGCCGCCCCGTCAACGACCACCTGATGGAACTGCTGGTCATTATTGACGCCTGTCGCCGCGCCTCTGCCCGGCAGATCACCGCTGTCTTGCCCTACTACGGCTACGCTCGTGCCGACCGCAAAACGGCAGGACGAGAAGCGATCACCGCCAAGCTGGTGGCCAACATGATCACCCAGGCAGGGGCCCATCGCGTGCTGGCCATGGATCTGCACTCGGCCCAGATTCAAGGCTACTTCGACATTCCCCTCGACCACGTCTACGCCCAGCCGGTATTACAGGCTTACCTCAAGGAAAAGGGCTTGCTCGACGAAGACATTGTGGTCGTCTCTCCCGATGTGGGGGGTGTGGCTCGTGCCCGTGCCTTTGCCAAAAAACTCAAGGAAGCCCCTCTGGCAATCATTGACAAGCGCCGCCAAGCCCACAACGATGTGGAAGTCATGAATCTGATTGGGGATGTGCGGGGGAAAACTGCCATCCTTGTGGATGACATGATCGATACCGCAGGCACCATCTCGGAAGGGGCAAAATTGCTGCGCAAGCTGGGGGCCAAGGCGGTTTACGCCTGCGCCATTCACCCTGTTTTTTCTGAGCCGGCCATTCAACGCCTGCGGGGTGGCCTGTTTGAAGAGGTGATCGTCACCAACACCATCCCCATCCCTCCAGAGCAGCACTTTCCCGAGTTAACCGTTCTCTCGGTAGCCAATGTGCTGGGGGAAGCGATCTGGCGCATCCATGAAGATAGCTCCGTCAGCAGCATGTTTCACTAAAGTAAGTTTCAAAGTAAGTTTCTCCAGAGTATCGCTAGAGTAGAGTGGGTGCAGAATGGGTGCGCCTGCTCCTTTTCCCTGTGGAGATCAGCCCAACCAGGCACCCCCGATCTGTCGTGATGGACTGGGTTGAGCCAGCTCCTCGGCCAGGTTTTCCCATGTCACCTCCCATTTCTCGCTCGCCAAGATCCGTTGTGCACGGTTTTGCTTTCCCGCGGACTGCTCCCAGGGAAGGGCAGTCCCTTCAAACCGAACTGGGTACAGCGCTGTACCCGCTGTTGCAATTACTGGGTCAACTGCTGAAAGTGCCCTTGGTCTATCTGGAACTGGATCAGCCGGGATCGGATCCCCACTCATCTTCAAAAGGGATCCTCTACCGGGATCCGCAAGGGATCCCAGCCGGCGAACCCTTCAACCTCAATGCCAGTCCTGGGGCTGAGCAATGGCCTTTTCATGAATCCTTCCTCTTGCAGACTGAGCAGGGGATCCGGTTGGCCGATCTGCACCTGCTTGACTGCCATCCTCGCCAACTGAGTTCCTTTGAACGGGAACAGATTGACCTCGTTGCCCTCAGCCTGAAGCACATTCTTCTCCAGGCCCAGGAGCATCGGCAAACCCTCGAGCAGCTCCAATCCCAACTGCAGGACAGCCGCAGCACTGCTGCCCGCTACCAGCAGATCTTCGAGAACGCCGTCGAAGGCATTTTTCAAACCACCCTAGAGGGCAAATATCTGGTTGCCAACCCGGCCTTGGCCCATATTTTCGGCTACGAATCCCCTGAGGATTTGATGCACAACGTCTCCGATATCGGCACCCAAATCTATAGCGATCCGGAGCAGCGAGCCGAATTCATTCAGCGCATGCTGAGAGAAGGTCAAGTTGTGAATTTTGAACACCAAGTTTGCCGCAAAGATGGCAGACTGATTTGGATTTCTTTAAATGCCCGCACCATCTACAACAACCAAGGGGATCCCCTCTATTTTGAAGGATTTGTTACCGACATCACAGCATCCCGTCAACTGAAAGAACGACAACAACAATTGGAAGAGGCCCGCCGAGAGAGCGAGCATCGTTTTCTGCAACTGGCAGAGAATACGCAGCAACTGTTTTGGATCACAACACTCTACAGCAAAGAGCTGATCTACGTCAGCCCAGCCTGCGAAGCCCTTTGGGGCCTTTCCGCCGAAGAGGCTTACGCCAACCCCCAAGCCTGGATGCGCCAAATCCACCCCGACGATCGCTGGTTGTTCCCCACCATCCTCAAAGCCCAATCGGAGGGCAAATCCACCGATGTCGTCTTCCGCATTTATCGCACCGATGGCCGCCTGATTTGGCTGCGGGAACGCACCTTTCCCATCGCCGACAAAGAGGGCAAAATCTATCGGGTGGCAGGGATCGTCGAAGACATCACCGAGTCCAAGCAACTGGAAGCCGAACGGCGTCGTATAGAGCAAGCCTGGCAACAAAGCGCCAACCATTTTCGGCAGATTTTTGAGCTGGCCCCCAATGGAATTGCCCTTGTGGACTTGCAGGGGCGATTTATCCAGGTCAACGATGCCTTTGCCCAGATTGTCGGCTACACCCCCGAAGAATTGAAGCATCGGCAGCAACTGGACATTCTCCACCCCGAAGATGTCAACCCACTGCTGGGGGCCAATGAGGCTTTGTTGGCGGGGAAGGTCTCCGTCAGCCAGCGCCAGATTCGCTACACCCATCGTTCCGGTCAGATTGTTCATGTGCTGTTTCAGGCCACCCTGCTCACCGACGAGGAAGGACAGCCCACCCAGTTTCTCAACCAGGTGATCGACATCAGCGCCCGCGTGGAGGCAGAAATTGCCCTCAAAGAAAGTGAAGAACGCTTCCGCCAATCCTTTGAATGGGCCCCCATTGCCAAGGCCATGACCCACGTGGATGGCACCTATTTGCAAATCAACGCCGCTTTTACCGAAACCCTGGGCTACACCCTGGAGGATCTCAAAGGGAAAACCGTCCTCGACATCACCCATCCCGACGACATCGCCACCACTCTGGAAAACAGCAACCGCCTGCTGGCCGGCCAGGTGCATCAGTGCGAACAGGAACAACGCTACATCCACAAGAACGGCCAAATAGTCTATGCCATTCTTCGCATCACCCTGGTGCGCACGGCCCAAGGGGATCCCAGCTACTTTCTAAGCCAGATTTTGGACATTACCGAGCGCAAGCAAGCCGAGGCAGCCCTTCGCCAAAGTGAGCTGAGTTTACGGGGCATCTTCCAGCAGTCAGCCCTGGGCATTTCCATCGTCGATCATCGGGGCCATTACCTAAAAGTGAACCCCGCTCTGGAAGAGATCTTGGGCTATGGCGCTGCCGAACTGACCCACATGAGCTTCTGCGACCTCACCCATCCCGAGGACATTCAGGAAGATTGGCAACTCTTCCAGGAGGTTTTGAACGGCCAACGGGATCGCTACCACCTGGAAAAACGCTACATCCACCGCAGCGGAAAGGTGGTTTGGTGCCGCCTGGCAGTCTCTGCAGTCCGGGATCCCAAGGGCAAAAACCTCTTCATCATCGGCATTTGCGAAGACATTACCGAAGAAAAACGGGCAAAGCTGCAGATCCAAGCTGCCCTTCAGGAAAAAGAAGTCCTGCTGCGGGAGATTCACCACCGCGTCAAAAACAACCTGCAAATCATCTCCAGCCTGCTGCGGCTCCAAGCTGACCAAATCAAAAGCCGCAAGTACGCCCGCGTTTTTAAGGATGCCGGCAGCCGTATTCAAGCCATGTCTTTGATCCACGAAGGTTTGTACCAATCCAACAATCTGGCCGCTGTGGATCTCAAGCAGTACCTACACAATTTGATCTCCAACCTCTTTCACTCTTACGGGGTAAACCCCGAGAGCATTCGCGCCAACATCCGCGCCGAAGGGATCCGCCTCAACCTGGACGATGCGGTCTTGTGTGGCCTGATCATCAACGAGTTGGTGACCAACAGCCTCAAGTATGCCTTCCCGAAGGGCCGCAGCGGGGAGATAGAGATTCATTTCAGCCAAACCCGCAAATATACTCAGTTGCGAGTCTCCGACAATGGCGTTGGCTTGCCCCCGAACTTTGACTTCAAGGAAACTCAATCTCTGGGTTTACAACTGGTTGCAACCCTCACCGATCAGCTACAGGGCAAGATACAATTGAGGAGCAAACCGGGTACCACCTTCATCATTACCTTTCCGAGGAGCGAGCCTTGAAGAGAGTTCCACCCCTTGTCAAAGGCAGTATCCTGGTCGTCGAAGACGAGAAGATCATCGCCAAGGACATTGCCAACGTTCTGAAAAAATTTGGCTACGCTGTGCCCGCCATTGCTTCTTCCGGGGAAGAAGCAATCCGAAGGCTGGAAGAGATGCCGGTGGACTTAGTCTTGATGGATATCGTCTTAAAAGGCGATATCGATGGTATAGAAGCCGCCAAGCGGATTACCGAGCGCTTCAACATTCCGGTGGTGCATCTGACGGCCTACGCCGACGAAGACACCCTCTCCCGCGTCAAAGAGACCCGACCCTTTGGCTACATCATCAAACCCTTCAAAGAGCGGGAACTCTACACCACCATCGAAATTGCCCTGCACAACCACCGCCAGAGCCTCGAGAACCGCAAGCTGGAAGAAAAAAGAATCGAAGAGCTGCGGCAAAAACTGCAGCAGTTGCAGCAGTTCACGGACGTGAAGGGCACTCTGTTCAAGAAATTCTTGCAGGATCTGAGCGAGCCCCTCTCGAACCTCAGCTTTGCCTTGGGGCTGCTCAAAGATGCCGAGTCGGAGCAGAAGCGGGAACACTACCTGCAGGTGCTGGAGGATGAATTTCGCCGTGAGCTGGAGCTGATCCACCAAACCTCTAACCTGGAAAATCTTTTAAACCTGGAAAATGTCGGCCTGTTGAGCCAGTTCAGCCTGCTGCGTCCCCAGGAGCCCAGCCGTAGTCACCGGTTGGAGGAGGAAGCGCCCACCCCTGCAGCCACGGCCCCCCAAGAGTCGGCAGGCTCTGCCCCCACACCCAGCCCCACCGCCGTTACGGCGCCACGGGCACCGCTGCGCCCCCTCAACCAGACTCAGTTGGCGGAACGTTTGGGGGTGGTGGTTTCCGCCATTACCTATTGGAAATTCAAAACCGGGTTTCCGGAGTGGAGCCGCAGCCGGGATCCCGAGGGCATTTCTTGGCGCTATTCCCCCGATTCCAAGCGCTTTTCACCCGTGCCCTAGCTAGCGTTGCACCACTTCCACCCGCACAGGCGCCAGCCCCGAGCGCACCATCCCCAACACCTCTGCCGCCCGCAGGGAGAGGTCGATGATCCGACCGGGGATAAAAGGGCCGCGATCGTTGATGCGCACGACAGCCTGGCGTCCGTTTTTCAGGTTGGTCACCCGTACCTCGGTGCCAAAGGGCAGGGTGGGGTGGGCAGCCGTCATCTCATGGCGGGTTGGGTGCAGGTCATACCAAGAAGCAATGCCCTCTTGCACAGGCCCAACCACGCGGACAGGGGCGGGTTCCTGTTGAGGGGCTGTTTTCGGCTTGGAACCTGCAACAGCGGCTTTGGCGGTCAGAGCAGCCGGTTGAGGCAGGGCCGGAGCTGAAATGGGCGGGGCATCGAGCAGCAGACGGCGCAGACGATTGGCAGCCAAAACAGCCACATCCACCGGGCGCTGGTTGTCGATCAACAGCACTCCATCGTCGATGCGCAGCAATTCCTTGTTGTTGACCTGAATGGTGTAGAGAGGAACACCCAAGCCTTGTTCGGCCAATTCCAAACCTGCCCAACCTAGGGTGATGGTGGTGTCTTTCAGGGATCCCTGGGCCATTTGGTTGAGCTGGGCCACAAGGGTGCTGGCCCGCATCAGCGGTGGTTCTAGCCCAGGGTGCTCGACAAAACTGACAATGGGCAGATCCCGCACATAGACAGTAACCACCTGTTGCCCGTCCATCTGATAGTCGTAGAGGGTGGAGATGGGCTGGTTGGTGTGCTGCTGTTGTTCGCCGATCTTGAGAATGGGTTCTTCTGCTCGACGGGGCAGGATCGCCTGGCGAGATCGGTTCAAGGGATGATCCAAGTTCAGGGTACCCAGTTTGGCAGGGGCAAGACCCTCGTGGCCGGAGATAGGGGTTTGGGGAATTCTCGGCAGCGTTCTGACTGGGGCTGCGGCAGCAGTGGCGGGTTGGGAAGGGGGAACGAGGTCGGTGGCCGGGGAGGGCAATTGGGAGTCAGATGACAGCTCCGCTGCTCGGGTGCTCAGGGATCCGGTTCGCGTTGAGGCTTGTGCTCGCGAAGTCAAGCTGCCCAACATGCCTGCCGGCAAGCCCAAAGCCGTGACACAGAGACAACTGACCAAGCCCATTTTGCGGGCGGGATCCAGTCCCTGTCCAAGCTGTTTCCAATTTCGCATGAGGCCGCGCTCCTCTCCAATCTCGTACAACTTCCAGTGCGACGGTTAAAACAGAAGTTAATGTACCATAGGTTTCTGAGTTGACCCGTTTGTACGGTCGGACACAGGAGCTCAAGTCTTGATAGCATAAGGGGTTTTGGCATTTTGGACTACCGCTCAGCAGGGGTTGACATCGATCTGGGCCACGCCTTTGTCAGGGGGATCCGCGAGCGCGTTGAACGGATTCAAGTTCCGTCTTCAGGTTCTTCAGAAACCTTGGGTGGCATCGGCGGCTTTGCCGGCCTGTTTGAGCTGCCGACAGGGTATCAAGCGCCGGTGTTGGTGGCGGGCACCGATGGGGTGGGGACAAAGCTGGATATTGCCCAGCAGTGGGGTCAGCACCAGGGGGTGGGCGTCGATCTGGTGGCGATGTGCGTCAACGACGTGCTGACGGTGGGGGCCCGGCCGCTGTTTTTCTTGGACTATGTGGCCACTGGCAAGCTGGAGCCAGAAGCCCTGTGGCAGGTGATCGACGGCATCTTGGCGGGCTGCCAGGAGGCGGGCTGCCAACTGCTGGGCGGGGAAACGGCGGAGATGCCGGGGTTTTATCCCCCTGGGAAATACGACCTGGCGGGGTTTTGTGTGGGAATTGTGGAGAAGGCGGCCATTCTGGATGGGTCGCGGGTGCAGTTGGGGGATCGGTTGTTGGCTTTGCCCAGCAGCGGCCTGCACAGCAACGGCTACAGCTTGGTGCGGCGGATTGTGGCCGACCGGGGCTGGCGCTGGGATCACCGGCCTCCCGGCTGGGATCGGCCTTTGGCGGAAGTATTCCTCACCCCCACCCGCATCTACGTGCAGGCGGTGCAGCGGCTGCAGGCAGCAGGGATCGCCATCCACGGCATGGCCCACATCACTGGCGGCGGGATCCCGGAAAACTTGCCCCGCTGTTTGGCCCCCAACCAGGCGGCGCGGCTGCAGCCCCATAGCTGGCCCATCCCACAGGAGTTTCTCTGGCTCCAAGAGCAGGGCCAGGTGGAGACCTTGGAGATGTTCCGCACCTTCAACCTAGGGGTGGGCTATGTGCTGGTGATCCCCCCTGAGGCGGAAAATCAGGTGAGATCCCTGCTCCCCGAAGCCTTCCCCATTGGGGAGGTGGTGGCGGCCTGTCCAGGGGAAAGCCGCGTTCTGGGACTGGAACAGTGGGGATCCCTCACAAGCCCTGCCGACTAGCCAACCGATGGATCCCCACCAAAAGGGGGAAAGGGATCCCAGTTCCCTCGACTCATCCTCGCTGCCGCTATGCTAAGTTGGCATGTGGCCTCAGCGCTGTTGCCCGCCTTCTTGCCCGAGCCTGCTTCCCGACATTTGTCCTCTTTGGGAATAGGGGTAACTCGGCCTTGGACCGTTTGCTAATCGCTGCTGACCCTCTAGGTTAGGAGTTGCTGATGACAGGTTTACCCACTGCTCGTGCAACCGCGGGTGCCATCGAAGTTGAGCATCTGAGCAAAACCTACGGCAGCTTCACTGCCATCCGCGATGTTTCCTTCCAGGTGAACGCCGGCGAGATCATGGGTTTTTTGGGGCCGAATGGGGCTGGCAAGACCACTTCCATGCGCATTTTGGCGGGGTATCTGCCTGCCAGCGAGGGGACGGCGCGGGTGGCCGGGTTTGATGTTCACGAAAACTCGATGGCGGTGCGGCAGCGCATTGGCTATCTGCCGGAAAACCCACCCCTCTACCCCGACATGACGGTGGAGGCGTACCTGCACTTTGTGGCCCAGATCAAGCGGGTCAGCGCTGGCGACCGGCCCAGGCGGGTGGACGAGGCGATCCGGCGCTGCAGCCTGGAAGAAAAGCGCCACACCCTCATCCGCAAGCTCTCCAAGGGGTTTAAGCAGCGGGTGGGCATCGCCCAAGCTCTGGTTCACGACCCGCCGGTGATCATCCTGGATGAGCCCACCATTGGGCTGGATCCCAAGCAGATCATCGAGGTGCGCAAGCTCATCAAGAGCCTGGCGGGGGAGCACACCATCATCCTCTCCACCCACATCCTGCCCGAGGTGAGCATGACCTGCGACCGAGTGGTGATCATCAACCGCGGCCAGGTGGCGGCTATTGGCACGCCTGCCGAGCTGACAGCCCAGCTCCAGGATCGGCAGCAGGCAAAGCTGGTGGTGGGGGCAACCGAGGCAATGGCCATCCGGACGGCCCTGCAGCCTTTGCCCCAAGTGGAGGTGGTGAGCCTACAGCCCTTGGCGGCGGATCCCTCCCGCTGGCAGGTGCAGCTCAAGAGCAACGCTGCCGCGGACGGCTGGATCCCGGAGGTGGCCAGGGTGCTGGTGCAGGCAGGGATCGACCTCTACGAGATAGGCCGCCCGCAGGCTTCTTTGGAAGAGATTTTCCTGCAGCTCACTACGCAAGAGGGATCTGAGGGCGCATTGGAGCATGCCTCTAACCCCCAAAACCCTGAACTTTGCTGAATTTACTGAGCTTTAGGCGGTTTGGCAAAAGTCATTGAGAGGGATATAGTAGACCAAGTTTCCCCCTGATCCTTGAGTCCACCGCAACGGTTGCCGGGAAGTGAAGGGGGAAAGCGCTCGGGGGGTATTCCTCAGGGCTTTGCGGGATACCGCCTTCCTGCTCAGAGATAGGCAGGATGCGATCGCTTCTTTCCTGAACCATGTTCAGGAGAGTTCAGCGTGAATGTATCAGGAAGCGGCATGAACGGAGTGGTTGCCATTTTTCGCAAAGAGCTGCGCGGCTACTTCACCTCCCCCATTGCCTATGTGGTGGCCGCGGTGTTTTGGGGACTGGCGGGGTTTTTCTTCTTTAATATTCTGGTGCGGGTGATCAGCTTTTCTCAGCAGGTGGATCTTTTCGCCCAGTTCGGCCAGGAGAACAATTTCGACGCGGCCACCATCCTGTCACAGCAGTTTCTCAACCTCTTGGGCACCCTCTCCTTATTTCTATTGCCCATCTTCACCATGAGCTCCTATGCCGAGGAGCGGCGGCGAGGCACGATGGAGCTGCTGGCTACTTCTCCCATCACCAACTTGGAGGTGGCCCTGGGCAAATGGTTGGCGGTCTGGGTGTTTTTCATCACGCTGCTGCTGCCGCCGCTGGTCTACCATGTGCTGGTGCTGAGCAGCGCCAACCCGGCAGTGGACTACCGCCTGACCTTGATGGGCTATGTGGGCCTAACCCTGCTGGCGGGCAGTGTCATGGCCTTGGGGTTGTTTATCTCGTCTCTAACAGACAGCACGCTCATCGCAGCAGTGGCCACCTTTGGCTTGATTTTGTTGCTCTGGGTGATCGACGCGGCAGCCGGCCAGGAGGAGAACTGGATTGCTGCAACGCTGCGGCATGTGTCTTTGCTGCAGCAATATAGCAACTGGGTGCAAGGGATCCTCAGCAGCAGCAGCCTCATTCTTTTCTTGAGCATCATCGTCCTGGGGCTGTTTGCCACGGTGCAATCGGTGGAAAGCCTGCGCTGGCAACAGAGCTAGGGTCAGATGGGAGGAGTGTGGTGTTTGCGGCAGCGGTGCGGAGCATTATGAAGGACTGGCGCGCGTTAAAGGACTGGACAGGGATCCTGGGCATCGGCGTCATCGCCATTGGCCTGGTGGTGGGATCCGCCTTTACCGGTTGGACGGCTGTGCCCCTGAGCATGCTGGCAACAGGTTTGGCCCTGCTGGTGGCTTGGGGCATCACCCACCGGCAGGAGGTGGGGGTCTTCCTCGGTTTGCGTTCCACCCAGACCAACGCCAACATCCTGGTGGCGGTGGCGGCGATGGCCGTCATTCTAGTGCTGGTGAATGTGGTGGCGGTGCGCTACGACCTGCGGCTGGATCTCACCGAGGAGGGCCTGTTTACCCTGTCGCCCCAAACCCGGCAATTGGTGCAGGGATTGGTGCAGCCGGTCAAAGTTTGGGTGGTCACCACTGCGCCGGATCCCAATCTGCGGGAACAACTGGAGCGCTATCGCCGCCTCAACCCCAACCGCTTCCAGTTTGAGTTTGTGGATCCCAACCGGGATCCCCTGACCATTCAGCGGCTGCAGGTGACCCAGAACAACACCCTGGTGGTGGAGGCCGGAGAAAGCCGGCAACAACTGCCTCAGCCCCCTGCCCCTGATCTGGAGAGCAAACTGACCCCCGTCCTGTCCAAAGTGGTCAACCGAGGGGAGTTGCTGGCCTATTTCGTGCAAGGGCACGGGGAAGTGGGGCTGGAAGCGAGGGAAGGTACTCCAACTCTGGCCCAGGCGGCGGCAGCCCTGGGTCAGGAAGGCTATCGGGTAGAGTCCCTCAACTTGGTGCAATCGGGGATCCCAGAAGAGGCGGATGTCCTGGTGCTGGCGGGGCCACAGCGGGCTTTGTTCCCCGGCGAGGTGGAGAAACTGCAGGATTATCTGGCCGAGGGAGGACGGCTGCTGTTGTTGATTGGGCCACGGGTGGATGCCGGCCTGGATCCCTTGCTGGAAGAGTGGGGCGTGGTCTTGGGGGATGACATCCTCATTGAGGTGAGCAGCGTCAGCCAACTGTTGGGGACAGGGCCGGCGGTTGCCCTGGTTACTGACTACGGGGATCACCCCATTACCGCCCCCTTGGCCGCCCAGCGGCTGATGACCCTGTTCCCCCTGGCCCGCTCTGTGGAAACCGAAGCCCGCGAAGGGATCCAAGCCACGCCCCTACTGCGCACCGGCCCGCAAAGTTGGGGGGAGACCAGTCCTGAGCTGGAACGTGGCCCCCTGCAGTTCGATCCGGAGCAGGACAAGCCTGGCCCCCTTACCCTGGGCGTTGCTTTAACCCGCCGTCTGGACACCGACCCAGAACAGGGCTCGGGATCCCGGCAGGAGGCCCGCCTGGTGGTGATCGGCAATGTCAACTTTGCCCTCAACGGCAACTTGCGGCAGCAGGGCAACCGGGATCTCTTCTTGAACACCCTCAACTGGCTGACTGAGCAAACGGAGCAGATCTCCATCCGCCCCAAATCCATCACGGATCGCCGTCTCACCCTGACCGGTCAAAACTTCCGCTGGCTGGTGCTGGGATCGACGGTCCTTTTGCCCTTGGCGGCCCTGGGTTCCGGAGCTGCCCTGTGGTGGCAAAGACGGTAGGAGGAGAGTCCAGTATGTTCAAGCGAACCACCTGGGTTCTTTTGGGTTTGGCGGTGGCCTGTCTGCTGGGCTACTTTCTCTTGGACAACATCCGGCAACTGCGCCAGGAGCAACAGGCGGAGCGAGCGCGGCTGTTCCATTTTGCCACCGATACCATTGCCCGCATTGAAATCCGCCAACAGAAAGAGGGGGAACCCGTTCGCGGCAGCGGTGCGGAGTACTTGGAAATCCTTTTGGAGCGCACTCCGGAAGAAGAGGGATCCCGCTGGCGGATCGTCGGTCCCATCCAGTCGGCGGCGCTGGACTTCCCCATTGAGCAGTTGCTCAACACCTTCTCCCGCCTCACCCCCCAAATCACTCTGGAGGGGGTCACTGACCTGGCCGCTTTTGGCCTGGATCAGCCGCGACACCAAATCGCCCTTTTCCCCAAAGAAGGGGATCCCTACCGCCTAGCCATCGGTAACGACAACTTCGATGGCTCTGGCTTCTACGCCCAGCCCGAAGGGGGACAGGTGGTGCTTCTAAGCAGTGCCCAGAAGGGATCCCTGTTGCCCTCCCTACTGGCTTTGCGGGACAAAACCTTGCTTCGGTTTGACACTGCCGAGGTGAAAGCCCTGCAAGTGCAGTTGGCAGAGGCGGAGCCGGAAGTTGTTCGCCTGCAGCGGCAAGACGTTCGCGCCAGCGGTGCGGAGCACTTTACTTGGCAGATTGTCCAGCCCCGCGAGCTGCCTGCCGATGAGATCAACGTCAACCGCTTGCTCAATACTCTGGCCCGCCTGCAGGCCGTGGAGTTCCCCGCCGAGACCCAGACGGATCTAGCCCCCTATGGCTTGGAGCAGCCTTCCGCCCGCCTGACGGTGGAGCTGGAGGGCGGCAAAACCCTGAACGTCGCTTTGGGATCGGAGAAAGATGGCCAGGTGTACGTCATCACCTCTGAGCACCCGGCAGTGGCCACCTTGCTCACCAGCACCGCCGATATTCTCCGCTCTGACTTGGAAGAGCTGCGGGATCACCGCATTGCCCGCCTCAACGCCAACCAAGTGGGCCAAGTCACCTTAGAATCCCAAGGGGAAAAGGTCACCCTCACCCCTCGGCCTTCAGAGAAGGGATCCCTGGAGCTGCGCTGGGAAAACCCGGAGCAACCGGGCCAGCCTGTGGATCTCAGCTCTCTGTTCTCCAGCCTAAATGCTGCCCGCGCCAAAGAGTTTGTGGAACAGGCCGACGCGGAAGCCCAGAGGGTGTTGTCTGATCCGGACCTACGGCTGACCTTTGAGCCCAAACCCGACGCCGAGCAGGATCCCTTGGCCCTGAGCTTGGCCTCCTCTGGCTTGCGGGCCTATGTGCAAAGCAGCCGCCAGCCGGACATTGCCGTGATCGAGCTGAGCACCTTCAACAGCCTGGAAACCGAAGTGAATCGCCTCTTGGAAGGCCAGCCGGAGAGCAAGGACTCCGCCCCACTCAAGCAACCGCCTTCCACCCCCTCGCCCCCGAGTTCCTAGAGCCTTAGCCAGCAGAGGTAGCTGTCTTCTCCTCCGCGGTTTGGGTTGCTTTTTTCAGGGCTTCCCCTTGTATCGTCAACACCGAGCAGGGGGCGCGGTGCAGCACGTAGTTGCTGACGCTGCCCAGAAACAGCTCGCTCAGGCCGGAGTGGCCGCGGCGGCCCACCACCACCAAGTCCGCATCCCAAGAGCGGGCCAGATCGCAGATGACCCGACCGGGGTTGCCGTAGTTGAGGGTGTACTCAGCGCGGATCCCGTGCTCAGCCGCTTTCTCCACCAGCGAGCGCAGGTAGTCCATCTGGTTTTGCTCGAAGATGGCACATTGCTCCCGGTAGGACTGCCACAGCTCGGCGCTGATGGTGGAGCTGTAATCTACCCCCAGGATCATCGGCGGCTCTGGGGCGCCCGGCTCTTCCTGAGACAGAACATGGAGAATCATCATCTGCGCCTGCATGGCCTTGGCCACTTGGACGGCCTTTTGAAATACTCCCTGGCTCAGCTCCGACCGATCCACTGCCACCAAAATCCTGCTGAACATATTGGCTTCCTCCAGATGGCTAACAGCGGGGCACAAGGCAGAAGCAGCGTGACTTCGGGGTTGACCTCTGACCCCTTTTCCCTCGACTCCAAGCTCCCCTCTGCTCTGCCCCACCTATCTGTGTTGTAGAAGATTTGGGCGAGAAAACCCCAGATATCTTGAACGAACTAGGCAGATTGGCAACGAAAGTTCAGAGATCTTGACACCGGTCAGAAGGCATTGCCTTGGGCTGCCCACTCCAACACCGCCTGCAGCGCCTCGGCCTGCTCTTGCCAGACTTGATCGAGGGGAGTGCCCCGCAGGATTTCCAGCGTTAGGGTTGGGATCCGCCGTTCCTGCCCTGCCCAAGTGCCCAGAGAACCAGGGGTAGGGTAGCCAATGTCGGCGGTAATGGGCAAGCCGTTGCGAGCAGCCATCACCTGGGCCAGCTCAAGGGCAGGGCCGTTGTAGTTCACGCAGGGGTGCGCCTGGCAGGAGTGGGCAGAAAGGATAAACTGGGGCTGAATCCGGGCCAAACTCGTCAACAACACTTGCGTTTCGGGCTCGGAGCCTGGGGCTGCTCCGGGCGGATAGCGAGCTTCCAAAGAGGCCGGGATCCAATCTTGGGTGGGCAGATTGCGG
Source organism: Thermostichus sp. MS-CIW-26 (assembly GCF_054059115.1). Taxonomy (NCBI): domain Bacteria; kingdom Bacillati; phylum Cyanobacteriota; class Cyanophyceae; order Thermostichales; family Thermostichaceae; genus Thermostichus; species Thermostichus sp. MS-CIW-26. Next base: position 81,452 of record NZ_JBSSBV010000001.1, on the reverse strand, counting down.
TTGAGATCCACACCGTTGGCATTGAGACGTTGCCCCAGGGCACAGCCATCCGGGTTCAAGCGAGGGATCGCCCATAGGGTCGCTTTCCCGGCCAGGGATCCCCATTTCCCAGAAGCCACATAGCGCTCGATCAGGGCATAGCCCTCCACCTCATCCCCGTGTACCCCGCCGATCAGCAGCAAGGAGCGGATCCCTTGGGTGAGCTGCCAAAGGTGAATAGGACGTCCCTGCACCGAGTAGCCGATGACCTGCAGGGATCCCAAGGGTTCGCCAAGTTTTTGAGACATGGGGGATCCCGACAAATCTCACAACCTCTAGAACGGGATATCGTTGGGATCGGGTGGGGAAGGGACATCCCCTTCAGAGGATTCCCCAGTTGCCGGTTCACCCATCCCCGTCAGAGAGAGGACGCGAGCGGATCCCAGCTGATGGACACGGCGCGCGGTGATCTCGGCCAGCTTTTCCTTGCGCCCATCTCGCTCCACCACATTCATGTGCAGTTGGCCTTCCACTGTGATTTGGTCGCCCACATGGCAGGTGTCCACCACCCTTTTGGCCAGTTCTCCAAAAGAGGAAACGCGCACCCGGTAGGGCGGCTCATCCGGGCGCAAGCTGGGAAAGCCAATCACCAAGGACGCAACAGCTAAGTTATCAGGGGTGTAGCGCAGCTCTGGCTCAGACAGAACCTCGCCCATCAACACAATCGAGTTCATAACGGAGCCATCCAGGGATAAGAGGCAGCTCAGGGCACTTCCATCATGCCCGCAGGCCAGGATGCCGTCAAACCTAGCCGACGCGGAGAGTCATGTGGCGCAGCACACTCTCGTTGATGCGCAGGTTTTTCTCCCAGGCAGCCACCGCATTGGGTTCGGCTTCATAGTTGAACTGGATGTACAGACCCTCCTTGAACTTTTTCATCTCAAACCCGGCAAAGCGGCGCTTGCCCCTATTGGTAATCTCCACGTGGGTTACTCCGTTCTCTCGCAGGATTGCCTCCTGACTGCTGAGCAGTTGTTCGAGGGGTTCATCTGACAGATCAGGACGCACAATCAGCATCGTTTCGTAAGCGCGGGGCATGGAAGCGAGTTCTCCTTGAGGATCCAGTTGTAGAGATGCAGCAGACTATACTAGCTTTTCTTTCCTGCAACCGAAAAGGCTGCCGCCCAATTCCCATACCCTGGCCGCAGCAGCCAATGCAGGTGAGGCTGCTCACAAGAGGGGATCCATTGTCCGATACAATAGGGATTGCTTCATTGGCCGCTGGTTGGCCCGGCCAAGACACGCTGAATCGAGAGTTGGGATTCCAAGCATGAGCGCAGACGAAGTTTACAGCCGTGTTCGTAAGATCGTGTCCGATCAACTGGGCGTGGAAGATGACAAAGTGACCCCAGAAGCCAATTTCCAGAACGACCTGGGGGCCGACAGCCTTGATACGGTGGAGCTGGTCATGGCTTTTGAAGAGGAATTCGATCTGGAGATCCCCGATGAAGATGCAGAGGGGATCGCCACCGTGCAAGACGCTGTTAACTACATCCTCTCGAAGAAAGCTGCCTAGTCTGCCCCCAGTTCTGACTCTATACCCCCGGGCTAACACCGGACGATGGCTACCACAGATCCCGCCACTGCTTACAGACCAACCCGCCGCGTTGTGATTACGGGCCTGGGTGCGGTCACCCCTATCGGCAACTCTCCTGCCGAGTTTTGGCAGAGCCTGCTGGCAGGGCGCTGCGGCATTGGGCCGATTACCCATTTTGATGCCTCCCGCCACGATTGCCGTATTGCCGGAGAGGTGAAGGGATTTGATCCCCTCGACTACTTGGATCGCAAGGATGTCAAGCGCACCGACCGCTTTGTGCACCTGGCGATGGCGGCCACCCGGCAAGCCTTGGAGGACGCTGACTTTCGCATCACCGCTCTCAACGCTGAGCAAGTGGGGGTGATCTTGGGCACCGGCATCGGCGGCATCCGCGTCTTGGAAGAGCAGCAGACCATCTATCTGCAGAAAGGGCCGGATCGCTGTAGCCCCTTCATGGTGCCCATGATGATTGCCAACATGGCTGCAGGTCACCTGGCCATTCATTTTGGCGCCAAAGGCCCCAATTCCTGCACAGTTACGGCCTGTGCCTCTGGCTCCAACGCCATTGGCGATGCCTTTCGGCTCATCCAGAGGGGAGAGGTGCAAGCGGCGATTACAGGTGGCACGGAAGCGGCGGTCACCCCTTTGTCCATGGCGGGGTTCAGTGCCATGAAGGCCCTTTCCACCCGCAACGACACCCCGGAGCAAGCCTGTAGGCCCTTTGATCGGGATCGGGATGGCTTTGTCATGGGGGAAGGAGCAGGGATCCTGGTGCTGGAGGAGTTGGAGCACGCCCGCGCCCGCGGGGCCAAGATCTATGCGGAGATAGTCGGCTATGGCCTCACCTGCGATGCCCACCACATGACCAACCCTGCCCCCGGCGGCGAGGGAGCGGCCCGGGCGATGCAGCTGGCCCTCAAGGATGCCGGGCTTCAGCCTGGGGATGTGCAACACATCAATGCCCATGCCACCAGCACCCCTGTAGGGGATATCGCCGAGGTCCAGGCCATCAAGTCGGTCTTTGGCGAGCATGCCCCCCGTTTGGCCATCAGCGCCACCAAGTCCATGACCGGCCACCTGTTGGGGGGAGCGGGCGGCATTGCCACGGTGGCCACAGCTTTGGCCATCCACCACGGCTGGGTTCCTCCTACCCTCAACTTGGACAACCCTGATCCCGAGTGCGAAGGGCTGGATTTTGTCCCCCACAAGGGGCGGCAGATGGCCGTTGAGGCCGCTTTGGTGAATGCCTTTGGGTTTGGTGGGCACAACGTCACGCTGGCCTTGCGCCGCTACTCTCCCGCTTGAAAGGCTTGGCCTATGTCTTCTCCCGAAAGTTCACTGCCCTCAGTTCGCCAACAGGCCTTGGCCGCTTTGACAGCGGAGCTGGCGCAGCAGGGTCACCCGCCCGAATATGCCCAGCACATGGCGGCGGCGGTTATTTTTCAAGCGGATTTGGATCTGTGTGCAGCTCAATTGGCGCGGGTGCTCAGTTGGCTGAAGCAAAACCATCCTCAGCTCTATCCAGAGGCGGTGCAATTGGTGGACGCCACCCGCGAAGAGTTCGAGCGTCGCGTTCAAAATGGATAGACAAGCCATCTGCTGTGATCTGAAGCAGGGATCCGGCAGTTGGGTTGCGGTCGTTAGCAGAGGGTGATGTCGCCCATATGGGGCTGCAAGGGGTGATCTTGAGCTGGAGTGGAGTGGTGGCCGATGACGAGAGCTTGCACCTACAGGCCATCAACCAACTGCTGGTGGAAGAGAACCTGCGCCCCTGGAACCTCTGCTGGCCCAAGTCGGGATCCCCTGGGCAGCGGGAGCTTTACCGGCTGCAATACCCGGGCCGACCGGATCGAGAGCGCCTGCCGGCTCTGTGGGGGGATCAAGGGCGGGTGCTCAGCCCCAAACAACTGGAAGAGCTGCTGAAACGCAAGGCCCTATACTACCGACAGGCTTTGCAGGGGCAGAGGGAATTGCCTCTCATTCCCGGTTTGGCGGAAACTTTGGAGACGCTGGAGCGGCTGCAACTGAAGGTCGGCCTGCTGTGCGGCCAATCGGCAGCCGAGGTGGCCGCTTTTCTAGAGCGCTTCCAGCCATGCTGCCCGGCCCTGACGCGGTTGACCGATGGGGGATCCTACCGAGTGACGGGGGATGATGCAGGCCCAATGCTTTCCCCAGGACACTTGCACCGCCTGCTTTTGCAGCGGATGGAATTGCCTGCCCAGGCGTGTTTGAGCATTGAGGCCACCTACCCCGGCATTCAGGCAGCCCGTTCGGCAGGGATCCCAGTCCTGGCTCTGGCCACCTTCTTTCCTCTGCACATGCTGCAGCGGCGGGCCAATTGGGTGGTGGACGGCTACCATCAGGTGGAATGGGATCGCATCCGGAACTGGTTTGCCGGCGGCCAAGACCGTCCTTCGACCCCAGAAGCAGAGGCCGGTTCCTGCAAGGGATCCCAGGGAGAGCAGCCCCAGCCCTAGGGCAAGATGAGCATGCCATCCCCAAAGGAATAGAAGCGATATCCCTGCTCGATGGCCTCTCGGTAGAGATCCAGCAGCCTTTGCCGCCCGATCAGCGCAGCCACCAGCATCATCAGGCTGGAGCGGGGCAGATGAAAATTGGTGACCAGTCCCTGAACCACCCGCCAGGAGTAGCCGGGGTAGATGAATAGATCGCTTTTCCCCTGCCAAGGCTGCAAGGTGCCAGAGGCTGCCGCGGTTTCCAAAGAGCGCACCACAGTCGTTCCCACCGCGATCACCCGCCCCCCTCGGGCTTGGGCTTTTTGGATGGCTGCCACCGTTTCTGCCGGCACCTTGAGCCACTCGCTGTGGAGACGATGCTCGGTTACCCGCTCCGCTTCCACCGGTCGGAAGGTACCCAGGCCGATGTTCAGGGTGATGTAGGCCGTTTGGATCCCTTTTTGGGCCAGCCGCTCCAGCAGCTCCTGGGTAAAGTGCAGCCCTGCCGTGGGAGCAGCCACCGAGCCGGGGTGTTTGGCCCAGAGGGTTTGGTAGTCTTCAGGGCGAACTTGTCCTGAGCCCGGGGATCCGGAAGCCTTGATGTAGGGAGGAAGCGGGATCCGGCCCACCTGTTCCAGGATTTCCTCAAAAGGTTGCGCCCCTTCCCACTCAAACTGCACCACTCGCCCGCCGGTTTCCAGATCCAAAGCCAGAACGGTGGCCCTCAGCCCAGAGGGGGATCCCTGCTTGCTCCAAAAACCAATCCGATCCCCCACCTTCACCCGTTTGCCCGGCCTGACCAAAACCCGCCAGTTCCACGCCTGATCCGGCAGAGGTTGGGCGGCGGCAGGGATCCCTTCCAGACAAGGCTCCAGCAGCAACACTTCGACCCGCGCCCCGGAGGGTTCCTTGGCCCCGAACAGGCGGGCCGGGATCACCTTGGTATCGTTGAGAACCAGCAGATCCCCTTCCTGCAGGTAGTCGGGCAGATGGCAGAAGCGGCGATGCTCGTGCCTATCCGGGTGCACCACCAGCATCCGCGCCTGATCCCTGGGCTCCACCGGCGTTTGCGCAATCCGATCTGGAGGGAGGGTGTAGTCGTAGGAAGCTGTGAGCAGATCGGGATTGGACTCCCTATCGCCCAAAGGCTCGGCCTCACCGGGGGGAGCGGCAGCAGGCGAAAAAGAGTCAGGCATGGAGATGAATCAAGATGGGGTTCTACGTGGATCCAGCATAGCCAACCGGATCCCGCCAACTCTTTCCCTTTTGGAGGAAGAAAGACGGGTAACGCCCTCCCCCCAATAAACTGAGGGGGATTACTGGCATTCCCCCGTTTCGCTAAACCCTGGCCACCACCACCTGCTGCGGCTGATCCTGATACTTGCCGGCGCGGTCGGCGTAGGTCACTTGGCAGGGATCCCCTTCCAGAAAAAGAAGCTGGACCACCCCTTCGTTGGCGTACACACGGCAGTCGGCGCTGGAGGCGTTGGAAAACTCCAGGGTGAGATAACCCCGCCATCCCGCCTCAGCGGGCGTCAGGTTGGCAATCAGGCCCACCCTGGCATAGGAAGATTTGCCAATGCAGATCACGGTAATGTTATCCGGGACTTGCAGCCGTTCCAAGGACACCCCCAACCCATAGGAATGGGCCGGGATGATAAAGTAATCCCCCATCTCGTCGTGGTGCAGCTCCACCGCTTCCAGATTCTTGGGGTTAAACCGCTTGGGATCCACCACCGTGCCGGGCACATGGCGAAAGATCTTGAACTCCACCGGCGACAGGCGGATGTCGTAGCCATAGGAGGACAGCCCGTAACTCAAAACGGGCCGAGATTCAACAGCGCGCACCAGCTCAGGGCAGAACGGCTCGATCATCCCTCGCCGCGCTTGCTCACAGATCCAGCGGTCGTTTTTCAACATGGCTACAGCCGGCTTCCTGGAGAGTGAGGGCACATCTGGTGGACAAGCTCCAGTCTTATTGGGACTTCGCCCCCCTGACGCGACCCGTGTTGCCTAGGTCTTTCGGAGCGGAAACTGTTTGCGCTAGCGGTGCGGAGCAACATGGGCTGCTGTAGGCATAGCACCTGTGCCGCTGACTTGAGGGGGATCCAGAGAACAGGCAACATTCCCATCGGCAGTGCGCAGCCCTGGGCCTGGGATGCCACGTAGGCGCAACTGCGTGATCAAGTCGGCCCGCTCCAGAAACGAATCCGGCATCTCCGGCCCGGTGATCACCATGTCCATGGAGATGGGGCGCTGGTCGATTAAGCTCAGCACTTCCGCTTCTGGGATCAGGCCCAACTTCACAGCCAAGCTCAGCTCATCCAACACCACCAAGTCATAGCGGCCACTCCTGACAGCCTCCTGGGTAAATTGCCACAGCTCATCCAATGCCACCCGCTCCTCAGGCTCTAGGTGAGGTGTATCGATGCACCGGTGCAGGCGACAACGAACCCACTCTAGGGATCTGCCCAGGGAGAGACGATTTGCGGGCCCCTGATTGATCCCACCCTTGAGAAATTGCACGATCAGCACCCGCGTTCCCTGGCCTGCCAAGCGCATCGCCTGAGCCATGACGGGCGTAAACATGCCCCGGCTGGGGTGGGTGTAAAGCTGCAGGGATCCCTGGGGAACCAACTGGGCGGAGAGGGATCCATTCTGCTGAAGGAAAAGCTCGCCGGCAGCAGGGCTGGCTTGAGCCGCAGTCTGTTTGGCGCGGGCTACAGGAGCGGCATCCTTGGAGGAAGGCATAGGATTTGGAGAAGCAGTGCAAACCACGTTCTATCTCGCGAGCAGGCTAGAGAACACGGCCCTAGGTTACAAGGCCTACAAGTGGTGGAGAGCGTCGGCTATGGATTCCATGAAACACCACCTGTGCGTATCCGTCAATGAGTCGGTTCTGCTTCTAGCTGGCATACAAATCATCCCCAATAGAGTAATAGAAAATACAATCCTTGCCCATCCTAGCCTTTTGGCACAAGAGGCAATACCTGAAAAGCTTTGACAGGGGATCTCAATAAAATTTCAGGCCTAGCCCAGAAGCTTGTGTGTGGGGCTATCTCACTTGAGTATAGAGGTGCTCTATAAAAATTTGAGAAAAAGATCAATTTCTTCCAAATAAGATTAACTCTCACAAACAGGAATGCCAGTACCAGCAGCCCACCCACGAGAGAGGAGCAAGGGTCAACCTACCCCAAAAGCCTTGTCCACCAGGAGAGATAGTCATTTTTAAAATAACTATACATTTGGTCGGGAGCCGGGTAGGCCTACACATTAGCGAACATTCGTAGTAGAGAGAATTGTAACCAAAAGTCCAAGGAGTTAATTTCTAACCTCGAGAGTGAAGAAATATAAATTCGTCAATCATCTTCGTCAAAAAATGGATTATTGACAATACTTTTTTGAAAACCAGCATCTGATTTAGCAGAAGCGTAAAGAATTGCGTGCCTTTTATACTCTGAGGTCGTCTTCTTCAAGAGATCGCCTCTTTGATCATTTTTCTTACCGGTCTCAAGGCCAATGTTTTCTACTTAATTTAATCTCTATTTCTGTTATGAGAAATGAGCATTGGGCGTTCAGTTTGGATCCCACTTAAAATTGACCTGAAAAAGCTCTGGGGCTTTGGGTGCTGAGATTGCCGGGATCCCATTGCGCAATCAAAGCCGAGTCCTTCCTCTGGCGGGGGGAGAGATCTTTTTCTTGAGAAGGTAGATCCAATCCTGGAGAATACTTGACCCCTCATCCAATCAGCCAGAAAGTCCGGGGATCCCACCCTCGATCCCTGGATCAAAGGGAAAAGACTCCATCCCGCCGGCACAAAAGTTTTCTGTCACCGACTTGGGCTTGGGAAAAACCCTAGGCCATTGTGAACTCGGGGTGTACGCCGCCGGGAGGGACTGGGATCCGTCTCGCTGTTAAGTGGGCTGGCTTCTGGGTGCCGGTGTTCCCAATTGACGGCCTCTCCCCCCAGCACCAAGGTGGAAGCATTGCCCCCATCCAAGTTCAGGGCATGGCGACAGCCCAATTGCTGCATCAACTGCGCCATCTCCAGCAGGGTAAGCCCTTGGTTTTCCTGGGCATTGCCGGCGGTCACCAGCAGCAAATGTCCGCTGTCCAGTTGGCCGATGGCACTGCGGGCGGCTCGCTGCCGGCGAAAGAGAGGCTGAAATCCCTCCAATCGGGCATCCAAAACCACCTGCCCATCCAAGAGCAAGAGCGGCCCTGCCCCTAGGATGTGGGGATAAGCTTCCAGCTCGGGCGGATCCAAGCGCAGATGAAGGCTGAGGCGATCCCCGGGAACCAGCTTGCGGGCTTCTAGGGCACCTTCTAGCCCCCGCCCTGCCAATACATACCCCTCACTGGGAATCTGTACCGTCAAACTGCCGGCCAGGCCCGCCATCAGAATCTCTTGCACCCGATCCTCCCGCACCATCACGAGCATTTCGTCGTCCGTTTGGGTGGTGTAGGTGGATCCCCAGTCGGGGGTGAACTGGGAGATGCCGGGCAGGATATAGCCTGTATTGATGCCCACCACTGGGATTTGATCCCCAATGGCATTGCGCAGCTCTGCTTGCATCCGCAAACGGGCAAAGCGCACGGATCCCCCTTCTTGCCCTGCCGTCCCATCCGACCAGGCGATGACCCCACGACCCAAAATGGGGCTGGAGATCCAACAGCCATCCCGACGAATTGCCCCCAGCGGCTGACGGGTGTTGCGGTTGAAAAACCCACCGTTAATGGCGGCTACTGCTCCCTGTTCGGGGCCAAAGGAAGACAGCTCCCCCAGACCCACCAGCCCCGCAGGTGCAGCCCAGATAGGCCGCAGTTGGCCCGCTGCGAGAGAAATGACCACGATAGAAACGGGGATCCGATTGTCTCCAACCCAAACCTCCTTCTGGTACAAAGGGATCCCTTGCACCACCCGCACCGGCTGCACACCGAGGGTCACCTGAGCTTGAGCAGCCACGCTGGGCAAAAAGAGAGCAGCAGTGCAGGCTAACCCCCAGCCCATGACCCAGGCGCTCAGCTTGGTTTTGGACATGTCTTCACGTCTTTAGGGCTTCACCATTGTCATTGAGAGATGATTATCCCCCTGCGGCAAAGGTTCCCATCACAATGAGCGACAACAGGATCCCGGGAAAGAGCAGCGTCACCAAGATCAGCAGTTCGGATAGGGTCATTGGGGAATGCTACCTACTTAAGGATTGAGCCAACACAGCAGCCCTAATTTTCACCCTAGCGATCCTATGGAAGTGGCCCAGGATCCCTTTGGGATCCCTTAACACTCGATCACCGGTTTTTGCGGCTGCCCGTGCATGCCATCTCTCGCTCTGCCGACAGTATCCTGGCAAGGGGAAAGCCTTATCCAACGGTTCCTATGGGCATCCAAGGCAAACGCATTGCCGTCGAACCCGACAATCTTCGCCCCTGGCTCAAAGAGGCTGTTTTGGCAGGGGGTGGCGAAATTGTGCCCCTGGCAGAAGCAGAAGCCTTGGTCTGGGCCGATGCCTTTGATGTGCCCGGCCTGAAGTGCTGTCTGGCGGAAGGGAAAGGGATCCGCTGGGTGCAGTTGCCCTGGGCGGGGGTAGAGCCTTTTGTCCGGGCAGGGGTTTTGCATCCTGCCTATGTGTGGACTTGTGGCAAGGGAGTCTATGCTCAACCGGTGGCGGAACATGCCTTGGCCCTGACCTTGGCCGGCTTGCGCGACTTGAAGATCCGCGCCTTGGCCCAAACTTGGCAGGAGGGCTCCGGTACCAGCCTCTGGGGTAGCCGTGTGGTCATTTTCGGGGCCGGGGGCATCGCCCAAGAGTTGATCAAGCTGTTGCGGCCTTTTCAGTGCTCCATCGACGTGGTGCGTCGTAAGGCGGATCCCTTGCCGGGGGCCACGCGGGTGGTGACACTCGCGGAACGGCAAACGGTGTTGGCAGAGGCAGACGTGGTGATCTTGGCCTTGGCTCTCACGCCGGAAACTGAGGGGATCATCGCCCAAGCTGAGTTGGAGCAGATGGGATCCCAGTGCTGGCTGGTGAATGTGGCGCGAGGCAAGCACATCGTGACCTCCGACTTGGTGGCCGCCCTGCAGCAGGGGGTCATTCGCGGGGCCGCCTTGGATGTCACGGATCCCGAGCCCCTACCGGATGGGCATCCCCTCTGGAGCTTGCCCAACTGCCTGATTACCCCCCACACTGCTCTTACCGATGCCATGATTGTCCCAGCCCTCTCTAAGCGGGTGCGAGAAAATGTGCGGCGCTTCCGGGCCGGGGATCCCTTGCTGGGGGTGGTGGATCTGGCTTTGGGGTACTGAGGCCCCCAGTCCCTCCCTTTTGAGGAGCCTGGGATCAGAACATTTGACGCCAAACCCTACTGCGGAGCCATCTCCTGCACGCGGGCAGCAATGGCCTCTGCCATCTCCTGAGTGCCGACAGGATCCCCTGTGGCCAGGTCATAGGTGACCTGCTTGCCCTCGGCGATCACCGCCTGCACCGCCGCCTCCACCCTTGCGGCAGCCTCCCGCTCTCCTAGGTAGCGCAGCATCATCGCCCCGGAGAGGATCAGAGCGCAGGGGTTGACTTTGTTTTGGCCAGCGTACTTGGGAGCAGAGCCGTGAATGGCCTCAAAAACCGCAATGCCGTCGCCGATGTTGGCCCCCGGCGCCACCCCCAGCCCGCCGATCATCCCCGCGCACAAGTCGGAAATGATGTCCCCATAGAGGTTGGTGAGCACCAGCACATCGTAGAGCTGCGGCTTTTGCATCAGTTGCATGCACATGTTGTCCACGATGCGATCTTCAAACTCGATGTCGGGGTACTCCTGGGCCACCTCCCGTGCCACCTGCAAAAACAAGCCATCGGTGAATTTCATGATGTTGGCTTTGTGAACTGCCGTCACCTTCTTGCGGCCATTCTGGCGGGCGTACTCAAAGGCAAATTTGACAATGCGGCGGCTGCCGAAGTCCGAAATGGGCTTGATGCCGATGGCGGATCCCTCGCGGATGGGTTTGCCGGAGAGGCGCATCATTTCCTCCCGCGCTTGGATGGCTTCCGGCGTGCCCCGTTCAAACTCGATCCCGGCATAGAGATCTTCAGTATTTTCCCGCACCACCACTAGGTCAATGTCTTGAAAAGGGCTTTTGACACCGAGCATGGATTTGGCCGGGCGCAGATTGGCGTAGAGATCCAGCTCCTTGCGAATGGCCACGTTGACCGAACGAAAGCCAGTACCTACGGGAGTGCCAATCGGCCCTTTGATCGCCACTTTGGTTTCCCGAATGGACTCCAACACCTGGGGTGGCAAGGGGGTGCCGTATTTTTCAATCACCTCCACCCCTGCCTCTACCGGGATCCATTCCAACCCAACCCCGGTAGCCTCCAGGACCGTGGTCATCGCCTTGGCCACTTCCGGGCCAATGCCATCCCCAGGGATCAAAGTCACACGATAGGCCACAGATGCTTCTCCTCGCAGTGTTAACGACAGCGCAAAAACTCCGCCTTGCCAGCGTGAGAGGATCCCTCCACCAGACAGGTTAGAGAACCGGGAACCCTTGAGCTTAAACGACTATAGAACAGGTTGAGACCGAAAATGCTGCGTCTGCTACCTCAGAAAAGGGGGGGCTAGCCGCAAGATCGGGGACTCGGCGGCAGAGGGACTCGCAGCTCTACAACTGTGCCACTGCCAAAGCGGCGATTACGCCAAGCAATGCTTGCCCCGATCAACTCGGCTCGGTAGCGCATGTTGAGCAACCCGTGGCCATGGCCGGGCGGCTGGGCGGGATCCGCCCCACTCTTGGACTCCGGCATACCACAGCCATCGTCGATGATCTTCAGCTCCAAGTGGGTGTAGGGAGCGTAAACTACCCGACTCCGACCGCTAAAGCGGTACGGAGCGGGCTTTCAGTAGCCCTGAGCCTGTTCTGCTCTACCAGAGAACAAAACAGGCCCGAACCTCTAGGCTGGTTTACGACAGCCCCCAAAAGCGCAATCACATTCGCACCATTCAAATCCGCATCCCCTTCCCATCCACAGTGCCCACACTTGAACGACTTACCACTGCGATAGGATTGCGCAGGGTCGGGATGGATGTGCAAACACCGGTGGCAGGTCTGCGACGTGTAGGCAGGCGGAACAAGAATCAGAGAAACCCCTGCAACCCTCGCCTTGTATTCCAGAAATTGACGTAGTTGGTAGAACGCCCAACTGTTGGCCCTGCGCCTTTCGGTTTTGCTGCGTGGCTGTTGATTGACCCTTTCCCGGATCCCTGTCAAGTCTTCCAGAGCAATGGCGCTGTTTGTGGCTTTTGCCCTAGAGACAATAGCTTTGGAGATGCGATGATTGACCCACGTTTGAAAGCGTCTCTCCTTGCCAGACAGCCGTTGCAACAGTTCTCTGCATCTGCGCCGCGAACTGCGGGTGCCCTTACTGGCTTTGCGTTGAAGTACCGCCCTCAACCGCGAGTGATGGTCTCGGACTTTGTTCAACTGCTGTCCATTCCAGTTATCTCCTTCCGATGTATGAGCAATATCCGTCCTTCCCAAATCCACCCCCAGCACTCTATCCGTGCCTTGCGGTGGGCACGGTTCCGTTTCCACACAGATTTGAATGGAGTAGGAACCGTCTTTGCGCTTGACCAGAGTGGCGGATTTGGGGTTGGAGCCTGCCAACTGTTCTCTCTGGTAACGGCCAATCGCCAGCTCAAAGCGCTCCCGACCCTCCACCGTGGTCAGCGACACCGTCCAGTCTTTCTCGCGAAACGAAAAGATACGGGCATCGTAGGTCGCAAAGCCTCTCTTGAACGCTTTGACCGGACGGTTTTTCTGTCGGGCAACTTTACGGGCACCGGCCAGCCGTCTGCAGACCTGCTGGTCGCGTAAGCGGGACGTAGTCCTTGCCAAGTTACTGGACAAGCCAAACCGAGCGCGAATCTGGTAATAGCAAAGGGACTGGAGTTTGACTGCGTTGACTACTTTTTCTGGTGTGTTTTGGTTGACCCAGTTCAACGCCTGCACAAAGGCATCCATTGTCGCATCCAACTTTGCGGCTTGCGACTGGGCTACCTTGAGCTTGCAGGAGACGGTCAGGACTTGGGTCATGGTTCTATTGTAACCTCGCATTCCTCCCGACACTGACCCTACGGGTACAGTGCGGGGCTCCTGCGATTTCTAGCTGAATTTGGTCATGAGCAGGGCTGAGCAGGCCGGCATGGGCCACCGACTGAAAACATCCTTCCTGCGGGTCGAAAATCCAAAGGCGAGCTGAGGCTGCACCCAGACGATCCACCATCTGCCGTACCAAGGTCTGGGCCAACTTGAGCACACACTGCTCCAGCTCCCTGGTCTCTACAGAGTCCGAAGAGGATGGGGAAGACAACTGAGAAGAGAGCAGCACCAGTTCTTGGACAATTTGGTTTGCAGCCTGTAGCTGGCGTGACAGCATGGGATCCCGATTGCGGCAGCGGTGCGGAGCACTTTCAACAGAGGCAACCGAAGGCATGACAGCAAGAGATGGGCTTCCATCAACAAGGAACCAACTTCTGCACAGCCTCTAACCGCCCCAAAGCCCAGCCCCGCCGCTGGAGAAGGGCAAAAGATTCCAGCAAATCCGGCCCCTGCAGATCCCCTGTCAGGGCGGCCCGCAAACTCTTCATCAGCAGGCCCTTTTTCATGTTCTGGCCCTTGGCCACCTGATCCACCAGCGGTTTTAAGCTGTCCGCCGAAACCTGGGGCAGCTCGGCAGCAGCCAACGTGGTGGCCATTGCAGCCATAGCCTCTGCCACCCCAGGCAGGCGCAACTGTTCCAGAGCTGGCAACGTGTAGCTGAGGGGCTCCTGAAACAAAAAGCGGCTGAGCGGAGGAGCCTCTGCCAGGCGGTCGATACCATCGGCAATCAGGCGGGCCACATCTTCCAACCAGGTGGGATCCGGCACTCCGGAAAGGTCAAACCCTGCCGCCTGCCAAAAGGGGGTGAGCCGCTCCACCAGTTCTGGCGGGGAAAGCCGCTTGATGTACTGGCTGTTGATCCAGTTGAGCTTGTCCCAGTCAAAGCGGGCAGCCGCACGGTTAACCCGGTCAAAGTCGAACAGCGCAGCCGCCTTTTCCAAAGAGAAAAGCTCTTCCCCATCCGGGGGCGACCAACTGAGCAAAGCCAAATAGTTCTTGAGAGCTTCCGGCAAAAAGCCCAGTTGCTGGAACTCCGTCACCGAAGTTGCCCCATCCCGTTTGGAGAGCTTTTTCCCTTCCGGGTTCAGGATTAAAGGAGAATGGGCGAACTGGGGAGGTTCGTGGCCAAGAGCGCGGTAGAGCAAAATCTGCTTGGGGGTATTGCCGATGTGATCTTCGCCGCGAATCACATGGGTGATGCCCATGTCAATATCATCCACCACCACCGCCAAGTTGTAGAGAGGGTAGCCATCCGCTCGGGCAATGACCATGTCTCCTCCCAAATCCTGGGTGTTCCAGGTAATGGGGCCGCGGATGAGATCCACCCAAGACACCTCTAGGGGCTCCTCGATTTTGAAGCGGATCACTGGCTGCCGCCCCTCGGCTTCGTAGGCTCGTCGCTGGGCTTCGGTGAGAAAGCGGTGGCGGTTGTCGTAGCGGGGGGCTTTGCCGGCGGCCTTCTGGGCAGCGCGCATCTCCTCCAGCTCCGCCTCGCTGACGTAGCAGCGGTAGGCCAACCCTCGATCCAGAAGCTGCTGTACCACCGCTTGATAGCGCTCGATGCGCTTGGATTGGTAGACCGGCCCTTCGTCCCAGTCTAGGCCCAACCAGGCCAGGCCCGCCAAAATGTTGCGGGTGTAGCGGGGCAAAGAGCGGTCGCGGTCGGTGTCCTCGATGCGCAAAATGAACCGGCCACCGTGGCGACGGGCATACAGCCAGTTGAACACTGCCGTCCGGGCGGTGCCGATGTGCAGATTTCCAGTTGGACTGGGGGCAATGCGAACACAAACACTCACAGGTCTAAGGATCCCAAGCAGAGCATCCTGATCCTAGTCGGCGGCGAGATCCTTTGTCATGTTGGCCCTCCATTGGGTTGCAGGCGGTTGCCAATTGAGGCATTTCGAGTAGAATCCGCCTTAGCTGCCGGTCAAAAGGTAGGCTGCACGGGGATCAAGGTTGATTGGCAACGTCCAACCCCCCCTTTTTTCCGGTGTTGAGGAAAAGCTGTAGCGCAGGAGGAATCCCAGCACATGCGTCTGACTTTGGCCATTCTTCTGGGTTGTCTGTCCGCCGGGATCCCGATTGGATCCGCCTTGGCCCAAATTGCCTATCCTTCCTATCCGGTGGGAGATGCCCTGGATAGGATCCTGTTGGATACAGGCAGGAATGTGGATCCGGTCATTTTCCCTGAGGAGGTGGTGCGCTCCCAGGCCCGGCAGACCACCGCCTTCTTCACCACGCTGCTGAACCAACGCACCAACATCCCACCCCTGCGCTCGCTAGATTTGCCCAGTCCCTATCAGGCTTCGGTTCGTACCCAGGCCGGGTACTACCGCGTGACCCAGACAGAGCCCGTTTTGGATTTTGAAATCTTGCGCTAGGCAGGGCAGGTATTCGGGGCCTGTTCCAGCGCCGGCCTGTTGCTGTTGCCAAAACGTTGTGTATGAAGCTCCGTTCTACTGCTGCGCGGAAGAAAGCTAGCTAGGGCGGTGGTTGTGCCCTGGTCGGCGTGGCGGAAAGGGCAGTGACTGCCTGGCGGTTGCCTTAAAGCTGTTCACCCAGGAGGGCATGGTTTTTCTCAGCGAAACAGCTCCCTGGAGAGGCGCTCCGCCGGCGCAATCGGACAAGAGGGAACTGGGGAAAGTTGTGTTTGTGAGAGCCTTCATCCTATGGCCCGCTCGCGCGGACGGTAACTGCCTCTCCGGTCAGCGAAAAAGCTCGCGTGGCGGTAATGCGCACCGGCACCAGGGATCCCTGCAGTTGCTCTGGATCCCCTTCAAAGAACACCAAGCGATTGCCGCGGGTACGCCCCATTGCCTGGCGGGGGTTTTTCGGGTTGGGGCCTTCCACCAGCACCTCTTGCACCTGGCCTAGGAGTCGGGCACTGCGGGCGGCGGCCACCTCGGCCACCAGTCGGTTCAGCCGTTGCAGGCGGTCGCTTTTTTCCTCCTCGGGCACTTGGTCGGGCCACTCAGCGGCGGGGGTGCCGGGACGAGGGGAGTAGGCGGCGGTGTTCACTTGGTCAAAGCCAATGTCCTGCACCAGTTGCAGGGTTTCTTGGAACTGAGCTTCGGTCTCTCCCGGGAAGCCGACAATGGCATCGGCGCTGATGGCCGCTTCGGGCATGTATTGGCGGATGAGCTGGATGATCTGGCGATAGCGCTCGTGGGTGTAGCCGCGCCGCATCCGCTTGAGCACTTCGTTGCTGCCCGCCTGGAAGGGAATGTGGAAGTGCTCGCAGACTTTGGGCAGCTCGGCGCAGGTGGCGATCAGCTCCTCGGTAAAGTAGCGCGGGTGGCTGGTGGCAAAGCGAATCCGTTCAATACCTTCCACCGAATGGACGAAGCGCAACAAGCTGGCCAGGTTGGTTTTCGGATCCAGATCCCGTCCGTAGGCGTCGATGTTCTGCCCCAGCAACGTCACCTCGCGGTAGCCCGCTCTGGCCACGTCTTCGATTTCGGCGCGGATGGCCTGGGGCTGGCGGGACTGCTCTTGCCCTCGCACCCGCGGCACGATGCAGTAGGTGCAGCGCTCGTTGCAACCGTAGATAACGTTGATCCAAGCAGTGACCTGGCTGTCGCGACGGGGCTTGGTGATGTCTTCTGGGATCTCAACCGGATCGGTGGCCACCACCTGGTTTCCGGCTTCCACCTGCGCCAACAGATCCCCAAGGCGGTTCACGTACTGGGGGCCCATGACCAGATCCAGCTCAGGGACGCGGCGCAACAATTTTTCCCCTTCCTGCTGGGCCACACAGCCGGCCACGATCAGCTTGATGGCCGGGTTCTTGCGCTTGCGCTGTGCCTGGATGCCCAGGTAGGAATAGACCTTCTGCTCAGCATTGTCGCGGATGGTGCAGGTGTTGTAGAGAACTAAGTCCGCCTGCAACTCATCTTCGGTGGCCACATACCCCAGGGACTCCAGGATCCCGGCCATGCGCTCGGTATCGGCGCGGTTCATTTGGCAGCCGAAGGTGATGGTGTGGTAGGTGGGAGCAGCCATGGGAAGAAACAGTACGAAGAACCACCATCTTCGAGCTTAGCGGATCCTTAAAATGGCTGCGGGGCTTGAGACTCCAACAGTTAATCTAGCTAGATAGAAATTCCTACACCGGCAAAGGCTCATGTTGCCCAAGCATCGTCCCAAGCAACTGTCGCTGGGCCCTCTGGAGTCGGAAATCTTGGACATCCTCTGGGATCTGGGCAGTGCCAGCACCCGTCAAATCCACGAGCGCATCTTGGCCGATCCGGATCGGGAGCTGGCCTATGCCTCTGTGACTACAGTTTTGCAGCGCTTAAGCCAGAAGGGCTGGGTGAGCTGTGAGCGCCGCACCGATCCCCAAGGGCGGAATCTGCCCATGCTGTGGCGGCCTCGTCTTTCGCGTCAGGAAGCGGCCAGCCTCAGGGCCTTCACCCACCTGCAGCAGTTTTTGGCTGTAGGGGATCCCGATACGGTGGCAGCCTTTGCCGATAGCCTGGATCAGGCCAGTGTGTCCCAGTTGCAGGCGATTGCCGAACGGCTGCGGGCAGCCCGTCAAGCCAGGAGGGATCCGCGATGAGCCACTTGGGCATGTTACTGCTGGGCTTGGGCCTCAGTTGGCTGTGGCGGGTGCAAGTGCGCCTGGATAAGGGGGGCGGGTGGAGCCGGCGTTGGCAGCGGGCTTGGATCCACTTCTTGCTGCCCCCGCTGCTGTTGCTGACCACTGCTTTGGCCTTGGCCTGGATGGGGCCGTGGGGACAAATGGCCGGGGTGGGGGGCTGGTTCTGCTACGGCTGTGCTCTGCTGTTGCTGGCCGTGGCCGGCGGCGTGGCCTTGCACTGGATTTGGGAATACTGGCGCTCCTATCGACGTGCCCATCTGCAAGCTCTGGCCCAGGTGGATTTGCATGGCTCTCCGGCCTATGTGCTGGATTTGGAGATTCCTTTTGCTGCCCAAGTGGGGGTGTGGAATGCCCAGTTGGTGGTCAGCCGCGGCCTGCTGGAGCAGTTGGATGATGAGCACTTGCGGGCCGTAATCGCCCACGAAGAGGCCCATCGCCACTACCGCGATACCCTCTGGATGTTTGGAGTGGGCTGGCTGCGACGCCTCACCGGCTGGCTGCCCAACACCGAGGCCCTGTGGGAGGAATTGCTCACCCTACGGGAGCTGCGGGCGGATCGCTGGGCGGCCCAACGGGTGGATCCCTTGTTGTTGGGAGAGGCCCTGCTGCAGGTGGTGGGCTATGGCGTGGTGGAGCAACCGGCGGCAGCTTGGGTTGGCTTTGCAATGGCCGTGAGTTCAGACTCAGGGCAACGGCTGCAGGAGCGTATCGATGCCCTGCTGCAGCAGGCAGAGTCAGGGCCCGTCGATCCCCTACCCTATTCTTCTTCCATTCGGGGTTGGGCCTGGTTGGGGTTGTCCCTATTGCCTTTGCTGGCGATCCCGTTCCATACCTGAAGATTGACGGCGATTCCTCAACCAAATTGTCCTTGGGTTGGGGAAGCGAGCTTGAAAAAAAACCACCAGTTGACGCCCAAAGCCTGAGATCTGCTTTGCAAGCAGAATGGGATACTCTAGGTCAGGTTTTCTGGACTTCTAGGGACTTACAGCAGTGCAAACTAACTCTTCCCTTTCTGAGGCGACCGGGTCGGCGTGTGATCCCCTTACGCGGGCGCAGATCCTCATCGAGGCTTTACCCTACATTCAGCAGTACCAGGGCCGCGTTATTGTCATCAAATACGGCGGCGCAGCCATGGTGCACCAAGAGCGACGGGCCGAGGTGCTCCGAGACATCGTCTTTCTGGCCTGTGTGGGGATCCGCCCGGTGTTGGTGCATGGGGGGGGGCCGGAGATCAACAGTTGGCTACAAAAACTGGACATTCCCTTCAAGTTTGTGGATGGCTTGCGGGTTACCGATGCCGCCACCATGGAAGTGGTGGAGATGGTGTTGGTGGGCAAGGTCAACAAGCAGATCGTGCAGCTCATCAGCTTGGCCGGCGGATCGGCGGTGGGGCTGTGCGGGCGGGATGGCAACTTGATCAAAGCGCGATCCCAGGGCCGGGCGGAGATCGGCTTTGTTGGGGAAGTGAGCAGTATCAACCCCCAGTTGCTGCAAACCCTATTGGAAGGTGGACAGATTCCGGTGATCTCCAGCGTGGCTGCCGATGAGACGGGCCAAGCCTACAATATCAACGCCGATACGGTGGCGGGAGAACTGGCGGCCTCTCTGGGGGCAGAAAAGCTGATTTTGCTCACCGACACCCCTGGCATTCTCAAAGATCCTCAGGATCGCAGCTCTCTGATTACGTTGCTGGATATCGAGACGGCTCGCCAGTTGATCCAAGCCGGTGTCGTCAAGGGCGGCATGATCCCGAAGGTGCAGTGTTGCATTCGCGCCTTGGCACAAGGGGTACGGGCAGCCCACATTCTGGATGGGGGATCCCCTCACTCTCTGCTGCTGGAGCTGCTGACCGATGCCGGCGTGGGCACCAAGCTGGTTCCTTCTCAATTTGCCGCTCAGTTGGAAGGACTGAACAACGGATCCTGCTAGGCTTCCTTGATGAAGCGCAGGATCTCCCGCACATGGCCGAGAAATTGGCTATCCACACTGAGCTGAGCCACAGCTTGGCGGGTCTCCTGGCGCAATTGCCTGTGCTCCAGCTCGTTGCTGGCCCGCAACTGTTCCAGTTGGGCCTTGAGCGCGGCCAGCTCCTGCCGTAGGTAGCGCCGGGTTTCTTCCTCTTGTTGGGCCCAAGAACCGGGCTTGCCGGGATCCCATTGCTCCTGCAACTGCTCGACTTGGCGCTGCAACTGCTCTAGTCGTTCCGCCAGCTCGAGGGCATCTTCGCGAGGGATGCGGATTTGCCCTTGCAACTGGGCCAAGCGGTCGGCCAAATACTCGTAGCCGCGGATGGCCGGGCGCAGAGCCGTCAACAACACCGCAGCCACGGCGCTGGGGTAGCCAATGGGGGTGACTTGCCCAACGGCCAAGCCATAGAAAGCCAGAGCCGACAGCCCATGCAGGGCAATGGCCACGCGCAACGACCAGCAGCTGAGCTTTTGTAGGAAAGCCAAGGTTGAATCTTCCACCGGGATCCCTCGTTCCTGAGACACGACCGCCTCCTGCTGAACGGCCTTGGCCTGAAAGTAGAGGTTCCAGGGAAGGGTGACGATCACCACCAGCCACCAAAAGCTGGCGATCCCAATGGCCCAGTCGGCCAGCTCCCCAATGGGTAGCCCAAAAGCCCGCAGCAGGACAAACAGGATCCCGCCGCCGATCAACAACACCAGCCCCGCCACCCAAACTGGGAAAAAGATTTTCGAGTAAGACACGGAGTAAGAGGTTGAGTAAGACATTGCCGGTTTCTCCTCATCAAGCTGCCTACAGCCTGCCCGAACCGAGCGGCCAGAAGCTCCTGAAGCGGCCAGTTTTCCGTCCGTCCCAGAGCCATTAGGGGTGCAGCTATAGCCATTCCCAATGGCGAGGAAACCCTTGCGGATCCCAAACTCCCTCTCCCTCAGGGAGAGCGCTTAGAGTAGATCAGCTAGAAATCGCAGGAGCCCCGCACTGTACCCGTAGGGTCAGTGCCGGGAGGAATGCGGAAGTCACAATAGAACCATGACCCAAGTCCTGACCGTCTCCTGCAAGCTCAAGGTGTCCCAGTCGCAAGCCGCCAAATTGGACGCGACTTTGGAGGCTTTTGGCCAAGCCTTGAATTGGGTCAACCAGAACACGCCGGAGAAAGTCGCCAACGCCGTTAAGCTCCAGTCTCTGTGCTACCGCGAAATCCGTGCCCGGTTCGGCTTGTCCAGTAACTTGGCTCAGCAGGTCTGCAGACGGCTGGCCGGTGCCCGTAAAGTTGCCCAACAGAAAAACCGTCCGGTCAAAGCGTTCAAGAGAGGCTTTGCGACCTACGATGCCCGTATCTTTTCGTTTCGCGAGAAAGACTGGACGGTGTCGCTGACCACGGTGGAGGGTCGAGAGCGCTTTGAGCTGGCGATTGGCCGTTACCAGAGAGAACAGTTGGCAGGCTCCAATCCCAAATCTGCCACTCTGGTCAAGCGCAAAGACGGCTCCTACTCTATTCAGATCTGTGTGGAAGCGGAGCCATCCCCGCCGCAACGCACGGGCAGAGTGCTGGGGGTGGACTTGGGAAGGACGGATATTGCTCATACATCGGAAGGAGATAACTGGAATGGACAGCAGTTGAACAGAGTCCGCGACCACTACTCCAAGCTGAGGGCGGCACTCCAACGCAAAGCCAGTAAGGGCACCCGCAGTTCGCGGCGCAGATGCCGTCAACTGTTGCAACGGCTGTCTGGCAAGGAAAGACGCTTTCAGGCGTGGGTCAATCATCGCATCTCCAAAGCTATTGTCTCTAGGGCAAAGGCGACAAACAGCGCTATCGCCCTGGAAGACCTGACAGGGATCCGGGAGCGCATCAACCAACAACCCCGCAGTAAAACTGAACGGCGCAGGGCCAACAGTTGGGCGTTTTATCAACTCCGTCAATTTTTGGAGTACAAGGCTCTGCGTGCAGGGGTTGCTTTGATTCTGGTGCCGCCTGCCTACACGTCGCAGACCTGCCACCGGTGTTTGCACATTCATCCCGACCCTGCGCAATCCTACCGCAGTGGAAAGAAGTTTAAGTGTGGACACTGTGGATGGGAAGGGGATGCGGATTTGAATGGTGCGAATGTGATTGCGCTTTTGGGGGCTGTCGTAAACCAGCCTAGAGGTTCGTGGTTGGCTTGCCAACTGCAGGGCTACCGAAAGCCCGCTCCGTACCGCTTTAGCAGTCGGAGTCGGGTAGTTTACTGCTCTCTATGAGTTGTCTTTGTTGTTCTCGGGTGTAAGCCTGTGAGCCTTGCCGCCTCTCCCCCCGATACCGATTTAAGTAGGGATCCCCGCCCTCGGCGAGAAAGCGATTGGCGGCTGCTGCGGCTGCTCTGGCCCTATGCCCGTCGGCACCTGAAGCTACTGTTGGCCGCCTTGGCCTTTCTGCCCCCTTTGGCCTTGGCGGATGCAGTGCAGCCTCTGATCCTACAGCGGGCTCTGGATGGCCCCATTGCCCGAGCGCTGGAACGAGGTGAGGCCGGGATCCTCTCCGACCTTTGGCCCTATGTGGGGCTGTTGATCCTAACGGTACTGGTTCGCTGGCTCTTCCAAGCCCTGGAAGGGTATGTCAGCCAAAAGCTGGGGCAGTTGATGACCCGCGACATCCGCGACGATCTCTTCGCCCACATTCTGGCCTTGCCGGCTCAGTTTTTCGACCGCACCCCGGTGGGTAAGCTGATCACCCGCATCACCAGCGACGTGGAAGCCTTGGGGGATGTCTTTTCCACCGGTGCCGTCGGCATTGTCAGCGACCTGTTTACTCTGGGGGTGATCGCGGTGGTCATGCTCAGCCAACGCTGGGATCTGGGCTTGCTGCTAATCCTCATCGTCCTGCCCATCAGCGCTGTTGTCCTCGAGTTGCAGCGCCGCTTTCGCGATGCCAACTTTCGCGTGCGCGAAGAACTCTCCAAGCTGAACTCCTGGATCCAGGAGAACATCTTGGGCATTACCGTGGTGCAACTGTTTCGGCGGGAGCGGCTCAATAGCGAGATTTTTCAAACCATGAACCGCCGCTACATCCGGGAAGTGGATCAAACCATCCTCTATGATTCTGCCCTTTCTGCCGTTTTGGAGTGGGTGTCTTGGCTGGCCGTGGCGGCTTTGCTCTGGGTGGGCGGGCAGCAGGTGATGTCAGCCGGTAGGGGCTCACTTGGAGGGGGATGGACGGGATCCCTGCCCCTGCCCGGGGAACCCCTCACCTTCGGTAGCCTCTACGCCTTTATTCTCTTTTCGCAACGGTTTTTCAACCCGCTGCGGCAGTTGGCGGAAAAGTTCACCGCCCTGCAGGCGGGGTTCACCGCCGTCGAGCGCATCGACGCCATCCTCAGCCTGCCGGTTGCCATCCGGGATCCCGCTCAGCCCCGCCACTTGCCCCCCAATGCCAGAGGAGAGGTGCAGTTTGAGCACGTCTGGTTTGCCTACAACCCCGGGGAGTGGGTGCTCAAAGACCTCACCTTCACCATCCGCCCCGGAGAAAAAGTGGCCCTGGTGGGGCCCACGGGATCCGGGAAAAGCTCCATCATTCGCTTGCTCTGCCGTCTCTACGACGTAACCCAGGGATCTATTCGCATTGACGGCGTTGATATTCGGGATCTCCCCCAGGCTGAGCTGCACCGCCACCTAGGGGTAATCCTGCAGGATGGATTTTTGTTTTCCGGGGATATCCAGCAAAACATCACCCTAGGAGAGAAGGCAGATCTAGCGGCAGTGGAGCAGGTCGCCCGCCAACTCAACCTGCATGACTTCCTCCGCAATTTGCCCCAAGGCTACGCCACCCCTGTGCGAGAGCGGGGCAGCAACCTCTCCAGCGGCCAGAAACAGCTTATCAGCTTTGTGCGGGCCATGTGGCGGGATCCCAAAATCTTGGTTTTGGACGAAGCCACCGCCAGCCTGGATGTGGGCACCGAAGCCCTCCTGCAATCCGCTCTAGACACCCTGCTGCGGGATCGCACCGCCCTGATCATCGCCCACCGCCTTTCCACCATCCGCGATGTGGATCGCATCTTGGTTCTGCAGCGGGGGGAACTCAAAGAGCAGGGATCCCATGCCGAGCTCATGGCCCTCAGCGGGCTCTATGCCAGCCTCTATCGGCTGCAAGATCTGGGCGGCTAGCAGGGTGCTTCTGCCCAACCGTCAGCGACTGGCGCCAAAGCGAGACCGAATTGCCTTTAGGGTGGTGAAGCTGGCATCCGCGAACGCGATGCGAGCCTTGCAGAGTAACAGATTGCCGTTATCCACGGCAGTGTCTCTCAAGCTGGCCAAACCATCGCTGGCCTGCACCAGGGCACGGCGGCCCCAGCTAGAGAAATTTTTGCTGAGGGTGTTGATCAAGCGTTCCATAGGGATTGGACATTCCGCTCCTTGTCTTCCACCTAGCCTACTCCCCCAGCCGCAGGTATCCACAGAGGGCCATCAAGAAAATTGTTTGTTACAGATTGTTAAAAACTTGCCGTCAAGCCGGCAGACTGGCTATGATAGGCCCCAAGTTTGGCAAGCAATTCAAAGAAAGCGGTTAGCCATGAATCATCGGCCAGAGGTAGTGGAAGGCACAGAGTCCAAGCAGAAGGTGACCCTGTATCTCTCACCTGAGCTGCACCGGAATCTGAAGATTCGGGCTGCCGTGGAGCGGGAGCCGATGTCGGCAGTGGCAGAGAAGGCCATTACCTTCTATCTGCTTCACCCAGAGGTCATTGAAGGGGTACAAGGTAGCGCCTATCGTGTCCATCAATGTCCCAAGTGTAGTCACCCATTTGTTATCCGCGATGGAGAGGTGGTTTCCCTGCACCAGACATCGGCTGCCGAAGCCATCCTTGAAGAGGTGGAGCCAGAATACTGGGGATCGGCTGCTGGCTCGGAAGAGCAACGGCAGGATGCTCTGGTACCCTGCTAGAACGCTCCCAAGCGGGCCCCCTTCAGGAACTTGAGCTGATAGGAGCAGACAGCAACACAGAAGGCTTCTAAAATCCTCTCAAAATCCATCCAACAAGGGCGTACTCCCAAGTGCAATCCAATACCTAGGCAACTCGAACCCCATTTTTCAACCGTTCTGGCGGCTCCTGAAATTTCCCCTCTGCAGTTGGTGTTTCCCATGCAAGAGCTAAGCATCCTCATTCAAGCTCAATACCCACTGCTGTACCTGCTGACTCCAGAGGAGGAACGGGCAGAAGCGGCTCTGGCAGCAATTGCCCGCACCCTTAAGCCTCAGCGTCGCCTATTCATTTGGACAGTTACCCACGGCATCGTCGAATACGGCAACCCCCGCAGCCTCACCCAGCACAACACCCAATCCCCCCAGCCCGCCATCCAGTGGGTAATGGAGCAAAAGGATCCCGCCATCTGCGTCTTCAAAGACCTACATGACTTCTTGGACAACACCGAGGTGAAGCGCTGGCTGCGGGATGCTATTGCCAGCCTGAAGGGATCCCACAAAACCATCCTGCTCATGTCGCCGGTGCAGGTGATCCCGGTCGAGCTGGAGAAAGACATTTGCGTAGTGGACTTCCCCCTGCCGGACATGGCCACATTGGAGCGCGCCCTCAACCGCCAGCTGGAGCAGATCCCGCGCTCCCTGCCTTTGGCTCCTGATACCCGCGAAAAGTTGCTCAAGGCGGCCCTGGGCCTAACGCAGGACGAGGCAGAAAAAGTCTACCGCAAGGCTGTGGTGATGCATGGTCGCCTCACCGAGGCAGAAGTAGACATCATCCTCTCTGAGAAGAAGCAACTGATCCGGCGCAACGGCATTCTCGAGTTTATCGAAGAGGATGAGACCATCGACGCCGTGGGCGGTCTGGAAGAGCTGAAGCGCTGGCTGCTGCAACGTTCTGAGGCCTTCACTGAGCGGGCCCGCGCCTATGGACTGCCTCAACCCAAGGGTATGCTGATCCTGGGCGTGCCTGGCTGCGGTAAGTCGCTGATCGCCAAGACCACTGCCCGTCTCTGGGGCCTGCCCCTGCTGCGTCTGGACATGGGCCGCGTTTATGATGGCTCCATGGTGGGCAAATCGGAAGCGAATCTGCGCAGTGCCCTGCGAACTGCTGAATCTCTCGCCCCTGCCATCCTTTTCATCGACGAGCTGGACAAAGCCTTTGCTGGATCAGCAGGCTCCAGCGATTCTGACGGGGGCACCTCCAGCCGCATCTTTGGCTCTTTCCTAACCTGGATGCAGGAGAAGCGCTCGCCGGTCTTTGTCATGGCCACCGCCAACCGTGTGGACCGTCTGCCGGGCGAATTCTTGCGCAAGGGCCGTTTTGACGAAATCTTCTTCGTGGACTTGCCCAACATCAACGAGCGCATCGAGATCTTTCGGATCCACCTGCAGAAGCGGCGGCGCGATATCAGCCGCTTTAACCTGCGCCAGCTAGCTGCCGCCTGTGAAGGCTTCTCCGGCGCAGAGATCGAACAAGTTTTGATTGCTGCCATGTACGAAGCGTTTGCCCAGAACCGTGAGTTTACCCAGCTGGACATTCTGGCAGCAACGAAAGCAACTCAACCGCTATCTCGCACCATGACGGAGCAAGTGGTAGCGTTGAGGGAATGGGCCCAGCAGCGGGCTCGGCCTGCAGCGGCCTCTGTAGCCGAGTACCAGCGGCTGGAGTTCTAGGAGGAGGTGAGGATCCAAAGCTACCTTGACAAAAGCAGGGACGGCAGGGCCCAAACCTTCCCCAAAGAACAGTGCCCATTGTTTGTGTTGATGTTCCAACCCCTACACACAGGAGAGAAACACCATGTCTCATTTTAGCACCTTGCGTACCAAGATCACCGATAGCCAAATCCTGATCAACTCTCTGCGCGATCTCGGCTACACCGTTAAGCTGAACGCCGACGTGCGTGGCTACAACGGCCAGCGTGTTCGCGCTGACATCGTGGCTCAGTTGGAAGGCGACTACGACCTGGGCTGGTCGAAGAATCCCGACGGTTCCTACGACCTGATCGCCGATCTGTGGGGCGTGGCCAAGAAGCACAACCAGACCGAGTTGATCAACTCCATCAACCAGAAGTACGCCGTCAACAAGACCTTGGCCGAGGTGAAGCGTCCTGGCTTGAACAACGCCAACGTTAAAGTGGTGATGCACTAAGCCGGATCCTGTCTCGCCATCGCTGCAGCGATCTACACCGACTAAAGTTAGGAGGGGCTGAATCCAGCCCCTACTTTTTGGCTTGGTTTTTGGATTGGAGGGGCTGCGACCCGAAGGAGGAACCTACGCTTCTGTGAGAGCGGCAATGCCGGGCAGCACCTTCCCTTCCAATAGCTCCAAGCTGGCCCCGCCGCCGGTGGAGATGTGGGTCATCTTGTCAGCGAGGCCAACTTTCTCGACAGCTGCCACCGAGTCGCCGCCGCCGATGATGGTGGTGGCTCCCGCTTGAGTGAGATCGGCCAGGGTGCGGGCGATGGCTTCTGTGCCCACGGCAAAGCGGTCAAACTCAAAGACGCCCATCGGCCCGTTCCAGACCACGGTTTGGCACCCCTGCAGGGCAGCCTGGAAGGCTTTGATCGATTCCGGGCCGATGTCCAAGCCCATCCAATCCTCGGGGATGGCGTGGATGGAAACGGTCTGGGCCTGGGCATCTTTGTCAAACCTATCGGCTACCACCACATCCACCGGCAGCAGCAGCTCCACCCCCCGCTCTTTGGCTTTTTCCATCAGGGAGCGGGCCAGATCCAGCTTGTCGGTTTCCACCAAAGACTTGCCGGTTTGGATCCCTTGGGCTTGGTAAAAGGTAAAGATCATGCCGCCGCCCAGCAGGAGCTTGTCCACTTTTTCCAGGAGCCGCTCAATGACGCCGATCTTAGTGGAGACTTTGGAGCCGCCGATGATGGCCGCCAAGGGGCGCCGCGGATTCTCGATGGCGCCCGAAAGAAACTGCAGCTCCCTTTCCACCAGGTAGCCAGCCGCAGCAGGCTGGAGGTAGGCGGTGACGCCGGCAGTAGAGGCGTGGGCGCGGTGGGCACTGCCAAAGGCGTCGTTGACGAACAGGTCGGCCAGTGAGGCCAACTTGCGGGCAAATTCCGGGTCGTTGTCCTCCTCTTCTGGGTAGAAGCGGACGTTTTCCAGCAGGGCCACCTGACCGTTTTCCAGGCGGTTCACTACCGCCTCGGCCTCAGGGCCGATGCAGTCGGGGGCAAAGGCAACCGGCTGGCCCAGCAATTGAGAAAGACGGGTGGCTACGGGGGCCAGGCTATTGCCCTCGCGGGCGACCTTAACCGCGCCTGTCTCTTTGTCCTTCTTGACGGGGCGGCCCAGGTGGCTGGTGAGGATCACTTTGGCGCCTGCCTGGGTGAGGGCCTGGATGGTGGGCAGGGAGGCGCGAATGCGGGTGTCGTCGGTGATGTTGCCCTGGGGATCCAACGGGACGTTGAAGTCGGCGCGCACCAGCACGCGCTTGCCGTTTAAATCAAAGCCAGATGACAGCAGGGATCCCAGTGTTTGTTTGGCCATCGTTGTTTTCCCCCGGACTGCAGAAAATCTTTATTTTTTCTTCCGTATGTATCCTACCAGCGATTGGGATCCCGGCAGTGAGACAGATGGGCTTCGGGATCCCCTTGTTCCGCTGCTTTTGCTGGGTCGGCCTTCCGTCTGCCCCTTGGCCCCGGCAATTGTAACGGTTTGCAAATAGAATGAAAGTGTTGCTTTGTCGTTACCCTCATGCGTGTTGCCATTGCTGGTGGCGGGCTGGCCGGGCTGGCCTGTGCCAAGTATCTCTGCGATGCCGGGCATCAACCGCTCCTCTTTGAGCGGCGGGATGTTTTGGGTGGCCTGGTGGCTGCCTGGAAAGATGCCGACGGCGACTGGATCGAGACGGGGCTGCACAACTTTTTTGGCGCCTACCCCAACACGTTGCAGCTGTTCCGGGAGCTGGGCATCTCCGATCGCCTGCAGTGGAAGGAACACAGCTTGATTTTCAACCAGCCGGACAAGCCGGGCACCTATTCCCGCTTTGACCTGCCGGATATTCCCGCTCCTTTCAACGCCATTGTCGGCATCTTGCGCAACAACGACATGCTCACCTGGGGGGAAAAGGTGAAGTTTGCCCTGGGGCTGGTGCCGGCCATGATTCGCGGCCAGCGCTATGTGGAGCAGATGGATCGCTATAGCCTCTTGGAATGGCTGCGGCGGCAGGGTATTGACGAGCGGGTCAACACCGATATTTTCATAGCCGTCTCCAAGGCCCTGGCCTTCATCAACCCGGAGGAGATCTCGGCCATGGTGCCCCTGACGGCCTTGAACCGCTTTTTGCAGCAAAAAGATGGCTCTAGGATTGCCTACCTAGACGGCGCTCCCCCAGAGCGGCTCTGCCAGCCGATGGTGGACTACATTGTCGCCCGTGGGGGGGAAGTGCATTTGAAGGCGGCGTTGCAGGACATTCGTCTCAACCTCGATAACAGCGTGGCCGGGTTTTGCTTAGCCACCCCCTCTGGGCCGGTGGAGGTGACTGCCGATGCCTATGTCTCGGCCCTTTCGGTGGACGCGCTCAAGGAGCTGCTGCCGGCGCAGTGGTGGGGGATCCCCTTTTTCCAAAAGCTGCGTGAACTGGAGGGGGTGCCAGTAATTAGCCTGCAGATCTGGTTTGACCGCAAGATTACTCACATCGATCACTCCTTGTTTTCCCGCTCGCCGCTATTGAGCGTGTATGCCGACATGAGCAACACCTGCCGGGCCTATGCCGATCCGGAGCGGTCCATGTTGGAGCTGGTGCTGGCTCCGGCTGCCGAGTGGATTGATCGCGGCGATGAGGAGATCTTTGCCGCCACGCTGGAGGAACTGAAAAAACTCTTTCCCCAGCACCTTACCGGCCCCAACCCCGCCCGCGTGCGCAAGTGGGTGGTGGTGAAAACGCCGCGCTCGGTCTACAAGGCTACCCCTGGCAGACAGCAGTATCGCCCCACTCAAGTTACCCCTATTCCCAACTTCTTCTTGGCGGGCAGCTACACCCTACAGCCCTTCCTGGGCAGCATGGAGGGGGCCATCCTCTCCGGCAAGTGGGCGGCGGAGGCCATCAACAAGGGGATCCCATTTCAACGCGCTTCTGTCTCGGCCTCAACTCTGGCAGCTGCGGGGGTCTAGCTCTCCGCCGTCCGCCTCCTATGCCTTTTGAATCTTTCTTTTCCCCACAACCTCTTCTAGGCTATCCGCGGCGTCCGCTTTCCCGTAGTGTTGATATGTGCCCTCGCCGTTCCTCTTCCTTCTCTATCCTGGCCCTGTGCTCCTGGAGATAGCCAGATGAGTCCGCTTGAGCAATCTTTTGCCCTCTGTCGCCAGATTACGGCCAAGCACGCTAAGACTTTCTACCTGGGATCCCTGCTCTTGCCCCAGTCCAAACGGCGGGCCATCTGGGCCATCTACGCTTGGCTGCGGCAAACCGATGAGTTGCTGGATGGACTGGAAGCCAGCCAGGCAGAGGTGGAGGTCACCCGCAGCAAGCTGGAGCAGTGGGGATCCCATCTGGAGTCGCTCTTCCAGGGAGGCGAGCCGCAAGTCCCCACGGACCTCGCTTTGATCCACACCATCCGCGCCTACCGCCTTTCCATCGAGCCGTTTCGCGAGATGCTGCGGGGGCAGAGCATGGACTTGGATACCCAGCGCTACGCCACCTGGGAGGATCTGCGCGTCTACTGCTACCGCGTGGCTGGGGTGGTGGGGCTGATGTGCTCGGAGATCATGGGGTTTGTGCCGGGCCGGGATGGCCGCGAGGAGGCGGTGGCGCTGGGGATCGCCATGCAGCTCACCAACATTTTGCGGGATGTGGGAGAGGACGCCCGCCGCGGGCGGATCTACATCCCCCTGGAAGATCTGCGCCGCTTCAACTACTCCGAGCGGGACCTGTTTAACTATGTTATTGACGAGCGCTGGATGGCTTTGATGGACTATGAGATCCGGCGGGCTAGAGAGCTCTATGCCCAAGCGGAACGGGGGATCCCCACCCTGCAACCCGACTCCCGCTGGCCGGTGGCCGCTTCTCTGATGCTCTACCGGCAGATCCTCAACGCCATCGAGCGCAACCACTACCAGGTTTTTCGCACTCGCGCCTACGTATCCACCCTAAGCAAGGCGTTGGCGCTGCCGGTGGCTTGGTGGCGTTCCAACTACTACGGCTATTAGCCAACGGTGCCCAACCGGAGTGGTGGCAGAAAATCGGACACAAGACGGCAAGCCCAAAACCCGTGAACGGCGAGGAAAACGTATGGTGAACCGTGCCCTGACCCTACCCTATCAGCAAATTTGGGAAGACAGTTTAACCATCTTCTGGCGCGACTGGCTGGATCTGCGGGGGCGAGTTTGGCAGGTGGTGGCCTCAGGTCTGGTGGCCCCCCTCATCTACATTGTCGCCTTTGGGGTGGGCCTAGGGGGATCCCTGCGGGCCGAAGCTTTGGCCGAGGTGGCCGGATCCACGGCGGCAGGTTCTTATTTGCGCTTTATTTTGCCGGGGATGGTGGCTCTTTCAGCCATGACCATCAGCTTTGCCGGCACCACCTTCTCCATTTGTGGATCGCGGCTATTTACCAAGAGCTTTGAAGAGCTGCTGCTGTTGCCGGTGCACCCCTTGTCTTTGCATCTGGGCAAGGTGCTGGCGGGCATTGCCCGCGGCCTGCTGACGGCCTTGGGGGTGTTGGCGGTGGGGGTGCTGGGTACGGGGGCCTGGGGCCTGCTTCACCCCTTGTCGCTGTTGGTTCTACTTTTGGATTGCGCCGTCTTTGCCGGCATTGGGGTAATTGCTGGCTTGAAGGTGCCCAGCCTGGAGAGTGTGGGCGTGCTAACCAACTTTTTGATTACGCCCATGTCTTTCCTAGGGGCCACCTTTTTCGATCCCGCCCAGTTGCCGACCTACCTGCAGGTGCTGGTCTATTGCCTGCCCCTTTCCTACGCCAGCATTGGCATGCGGGCAGCCGCCTACCAGCCGCTTGCGGAGTTTCCCTGGTACACGGTGGGAGTTTTGGGCGGCTTGGCGGTAATCCTGGCTTTTGTGGGAGCTTATCTGTTTTCCCACCAGCAGGACTAGCTGCCCTTGCCAAATACTTCTGGGTAGCGAGCCAGCTGCTCTTGCAAATCTTGGTTGTAGCGCAGAACAAGCACGCGGTAGCCCCGTCCCTGCAGCTGCGAGCGCAGTTGGCGATCCCGTTCCGCTTGGGCAGGCTGGTCGTGGACTGGGCCATCGCAGAAGATGCAGATGTTGGGGCTGTAGAAGAAGTCAACGACGCAGTCGGGATCGGCAATGGCTTTCTGGGCATCCTCAGGCAGCCGATACCCTCCTGCTGCCAGCGTTTCGAGAAAGCGGCGCTCCAGTTCAGAGCGAGGGTCCAGGAGCTGGCGCAGCCACTCCAGGTGCTCTTGGCGGGAGCGACCCAGGGAGCGCAGCTCGGTGCGGCTGTTGGCCAGCAGGCCCAAAAGATCCCGGATCTGATAGCGGTCAAGCTGCAGCGCTTCCCGTTGGTTGGCATAGCTGAGCAGGCATTCGTAGCAGGCTGCTCGGCATTCGGGCCGCAGGTCTTGGATCCCGGCCTCTGAAAGCTGGAAGTGACAGATCTCCAGCGCCACTTGGGCCACTTCCGCTAGAGCCTGGGGCTCTTCCACCAGGCGCCGCAGGACGCCAGCGCCCCCTTCTGCTGTTTCGTAGAAGAGCATGGCCTGATGGGATCCCTGGCCGATGCACTCGGCGGCCAGCTCTGTCTCTTCTAGCTCAAAGGTCTCTTCGATCCCTCGCTTGAGGGCATAGCGCAGGGTGGTCTCCAGGGCCTGCGGATTCTCCACCCCTGGCTGAACCAGGCGCACCAGCAAGAGGTTTTGGGTAGCGCGCACTGCCAGGCGGATGGGCTGCAAGGACATCTGGCTAGACGAGCTAGCCCTATTGCCCCCAAGCTGAGCTCGAGAAGGGACTTCGCCATTGTCAAAGTTGACCAGGAAACCTCGCCCCCCACTGCCCCGCCAGCCGGAGTTGATGCGCAGCAGCGTGGCGGCTGGGGCATAGCGCAACTGCAGCAGGGGAGTTTCGCCCCTTAGCACGTCGGCTTCCTGGACGCGGTAGCCTGAACTTTCGGGAGCAAACTGAAAGAAAGTCTGCAGCTCGTATCCCTGTCGCCGCCGCTCTTCTTCGTCGGCAGTAATGCGATCCCGCCGCCGCATGCGCACATTGGGCATTTCCAGAAGCTGGGTAAAGAGGCTGTTTTGCCCATCGAACTGGGTGCCGCAGACGGGGCAGCAATCCAGGTGGGGATCGGCAAAGGCCCCACAGCTAAAACAGAGCTTGTGGCTACTTTTGCGCTCCTCCAGGCCGCCGGGCGGAGCCTGAAACGCCACTGCTTCCCACTGGCAGCCCTCATGGTAGAGGAAGTTGTGGGGAGCAAACTCGCGGATAGCCAAAAAGCGAGGCCGGGCGATGAACTCGCCCTCGCTGCCGCGGGGCACCCAGGCCCGCACCGGCAAGGCAGGGAAGTTGTAGCCGGGCAAGAAGCCTTCGCTAGCCAAATAGCGGTAGGGATAGAAGTCGCTTTCCTCCCGCTGGGTTCCAATCTGCAGCAGCAAGTTGCGCTGGCGCAGGGCTTCTTGCTGGCGGCGCTCGGCTTCCTGTTGGTCTTTCTTTTGGCGAGTCGTCTGGAGCTGGCGGTTAGCGGCTTCCAACTGCTGCGTGGCAGCCCGATAGAGCTCTCGCCAGCGATCGAAAGCTCGGTCAAAAGCCTGGGGTGCCTCTTCAATGACCTGCTGAAGCCAGCGCTCGCTAAACCAGCCGCTTTTATCTAGGAGTTGGCGATCGGCGGCCAGCAGCTTCTGCACCTGCTCCTTCACTTGTTGGCGGGCAGACTCCTCAAGTTGGATTTGCTGGGCCACTGTCTCCCTGAGGGGCAGCTCTTCCCGATCCGCGTCGATGACGGTTTCAATGGAATTGCCTAGGGGCAGGCGCACCTGAGCCAACCAAACGGCGTGGATGTGAGCGCGCAGCAGCGATTCGTTGGCTAGATCCAGGCGGGGAGGGCGCACGCGACCGGCCACCATCTCGGGGCGGCGGCGGAAGTAGTACTGGTCGTGGCTGTTGAAAGCACTGCAATACGTTACGATTAGCCCCGGTTGCCCCTGGCGGCCTGCGCGTCCACTGCGCTGAGCGTAGTTGGCCGGCGTTGGAGGGACGTTGCGCAGATGTACCAGATCCAAATCGGCAATATCGACCCCCAACTCCAGGGTTGGCGAGCACACCAAATAGGGAAGGCGTCGAGCTTGATCCTCCCCGCGAAAGCGCTTTTCTCGCCGCTCCCGCTCCCCTAGGCGAACCACCTGAGCCGTGTGCTCTCTGGCCTCCAGGGATCCCAGCCCTGCTGCCCCGGCCTGGTAGAGGCGCTGGAAAAAGAGATTAACGGGGCGGCGGGCAGAGGAGTAGCCGCTCTGCTCGGCCCGGCGGGAATACAGAGGATCTGGTGGCGGCGAGCCATCGCCCAGGCACCAGCGCAGACAGCCAGCGTTGAGCTGGTAGGCTTCCTGGCCATTCTCCGAGTGGCGCCGCAGCAGGTCGTAGCTAACTAGGAGAGAAAGCAGGGATCCCAAAAGCTCATCGTAGGTTTCCCGGGTTAGCCCAAGGCGCTTGGCAAGAAAGCGTCCGAGGGCGCTGCGGGGGCCCAGGCTGAAAGTTGTTATGTCCTTTCCGTCGCAGCTTTGGCGGACAAAGCAGGTGGCCGTCCGCAGCTCGTCGTACTCTTCTAGGCCCCAAAACTCGTTGAGGTGTTGCTCGGCCCGTCGGCGCAGCGTTCTCTGGGACTCGGCTTTGAGCAGGCGCACATCGATGGCCAATTTGCGCCGAAACTGATCCAAAACAGCCCGCAGCAGGCGTTCCCGCTCCTCAACCTCGGCCTGGACAAACCAGGGGTGGAGAGGGGCCAGGGCCGAGCCTTGGCAAAGCTCCCTGAGGCTGCGGTATTCGATTTTCAACAAGCCCACCTGTTCCAGGTTGGGGTGGGTAACCCGCCAGCCGCGCCGCAGATCCTCGTAGAGCCGGTATTCGGTTAGCTCCGTAAAAGCCTGCCAGACCTCTTGGGCAGCCGGCGACTGGGGATCCAAATCGGGGTTTTGGGTAATGTCGGCAAGGCTCAAGCCTGAGGCCTGCACCACTGCCGGGGCTACCTCTGAGAAGTCCAGCTCTTTTTTCTCCTGCAGGGCAGCATAGAGCGCGGCCCGCAAAAGGGCCACGTGGACAAAGTCGTTGAAGTGGCCGGCCTGCAAGGAGGCATCCTGGCGGTTGTCGGTAAAGGTGAGCAGCTTGCCGCGGGCTGCACCCGTCTGAGCGGCATGGCGCAGCAGGGAGGTGGCAAGGATGGTGGTGGCGCTGGAGCGGCCTTCGCTGGAGAGGGAAGCCAGCTTGACAAACTCCCGCTCGCGGCCCCTGTAGTACTCGCCGCAGGCCAGGCACAGGGAAAAGGGGTGGGGCTGCCACCACATCTTCTGCGCCTCCGCCTGGGGGTACTCGGAAAAGGAGCCATCCGGGCGCACCCAGACGGCTTGGGGGACGCGCTTTCCCCAGTTGGGCCTGAGTCTGCCCTCAGGGGTGTACCAGTCTTCGGGGATCTGCTCCAGCGACCACTCGTTGTCAATGGGATCCAAGCTGAGGTAGCCGGCCTGCTGGTCTTCGCCTTCCTCAACCTCTTCCCCCAGAGGATAGGGCAGGAAGTGAGTCTTTGACCTGAGGACGTGGTAGTAGTCCTGGCCACAGTGGCGGCAGAACTTGACGGGGAAAAACAGCTTTCCTTCCCCTGCTTGCACTTGTCCTTCCAGGGAAAACTGCCGCTTGTCCCGACTTTCCAGGGTGGCATAGAGGGTGCGGCCCTGGGAGATAAACTGGTGCAACTTCAAGGCCGGGCCGCGGCTAGAGCCCTCCCGCAGGCTGCTGGCGTGGGCCAGAAACTGGCGTAGGGACTCGGTGCAGCTCTCAGGGGTAGTGCTGGTCAGCTCTGCCAGTTGGGCGGCCACCTCGGAGAGCTTCCTGGGCACGCGGCGCTTGATGCCGTCGGGACTTAACTCTAGGCCCAGCTCGTACTCCAACCAGCGCATCAAGGGGTGGCGGCGCAGGCTAGCTAGGTCGGTGGGCCAGGGGGGATCGAGGGCGGGTTTGAGCTCTTCAGGTGAAGGCGGGCCACCTTCGCTCAAAGGGGCCAGGGTCTCCTCGATAATCTGCTCCGGTGTGAAGGGATGGCCAAAGAAGCGGCTGGCGAAGTCGGCCACGGTCTGGCGGCGCTCCAGGGCACTGGCCTCGGGGCGGGAGATCATGGTGGCGCTGGTGCCAATGTGCACCAGGTTCTTGGCGGCGCAGCGTCCCTTGAGGCGGCGAACCAGCATGGCCACGTCGGCCCCCTGCCGACCCCGGTAGGTGTGCAGCTCGTCAAAGACCAGAAAGCGCAGGCCGTTGGGGCTGAGGAAGCGCTGATCTTCGGGGCGCACCAACAGTAGCTCGGCCATCACGTAGTTGGTCAGCAGGAGCTGGGGTGGATCCCGCCGCAGGTTTTCCCGCTCGCTTTCCTCGGTTTCGCCGGTGTATTTGGCAAAGCGCAGCGGAAAGGGGCGACTGTAGCGGCGCTCATACCGCTGGCGGAGATCCTGTAAAGCCTGGTACTGGGAGTTCACCAGCGCGTTCATGGGATAGACCACTAGGGCCGTCACCTGGCCCACGGATCCCCCCTGGCGAATCCAGTTGTCAATGATGGGCAAGAAGTAGCAAAGGCTTTTGCCAGAGCCGGTGCCGCTGGTAACGACAAAACTCTTGCCTGCTAGGGCCTTGGCAACAGCTTCCTCCTGGTGGCGGTAGAGGCGGAAGGGTCTGCCATCCTCAAAGCGGAAAATGCGGGCTGTTTCTTGGGCAATGCGCCCCGCCTCGGCCAACTCGTCAACGGTTGGACCAGATACATAACTAGGGCTGAGCTGGAGGAGGGGTTCTGGCCAGAGGTGGATCCCTTCCTCTAGAGCTTGATTCACAAAGGCTTGCGCCCGTTGGTCGCCAATGAGAAAAAAGGAGCGGACAAAATCGCGATAGTCGTCCAGAACAGTGGCGTGGAGATCAAAGATGGTGGACATCGAATCTGCCCTTAAGGCCCGCTTGGTTAGCTCAAGCCTAGCTTGAAGATGCCGCAAGTGGTGTTTGAAACCGCACCCACCAAGATCTACGGCCCGCTGAACGGCAAAAAGATATCTCCGAAGTGGGATCGGCAATGCGCCAGCTTCCCCCACACCTCCAGTACCCGCCGACGGCTGCAGCGTTCTCCGAATGCAGGAACCAGAATCCCTTGCCTTTAGGCAGGGGGTATGTCAAGAGAAAACTGGTCTGCAGAAGGCCACCTCTGCCTCATGGACGAATAACCCGCAATCCTAGATGCGCCTCGTAGCCATCGAAGTCACTGTCGTGGTGGAGGAGCGGAACATTGTTCTCAATGCACCAAGTGGCAATCAAACTGTCTATTGTTTTGCGCACCGTCACGCCTTTGCGACGCAACAAGCGAAAGTTCTGCGCACTTTTCACCGCCAGGGAGGGGTTAACCATTTGCACCTGATGCAATTTCACCAGAGCACAGCGAGCCTGCTCGAAATCGGCATCTTTGCGAAAGCCCTGCAAGACTTCTGCCAAAATCAGGTCGCCCACCAGGATAAGAGTTTGATCCAGGGCCCAATCCAGATAGTCGGTGTGAAGCGATGAAATGCCGTTGAAGTAATCAATCCAGATGGTGCTGTCCACCAGGATCATCCTCAGTCCTGCAGGCACGACAGGCGTTGCTGCTGCAAATTGCCCTCCCATTTCAACTTGCCGCGTAAGTTGCGGATCTCAGCTTGCTCGTGTAGGCGAATCAGGACACGCAGCGCTTCGTGAATCACCTCGCGCTTGGTCTTGAGGCCGGTTACCTGGCGGGCACGCTCGATCAGGTCGTCATCCAGGACGATGTTGGTGCGCATGAGGAGCCACTTGTGTGTATAGAAATGCAGATCTATGTGTATTCTAAGCTTTTGTTGAGTGCTGCGCCAGCTTCTCCCACGCCTCCAGTACCAGCCGCCGGGTGCGGTATTCGCCGTATTGACCTATCTCCTTCTCCTTCAGCACGCGAAAGGTTTCGCCGGGGAAGGTGCTAGCAGCAGCGCGGGTAGCGTAGCCAGCCGGGTCGAGCGGGTCTGCCACCTCTTCCCGCGGGTCGAGTATGTCTTCCAGTTCGCGTTCGGTGAGGTCTGCCGGGTCGAGGATGTAGCGCAGTTGCTTGCGGGTGAGGCCGTAGAGCTGGGCGTAGTACGCATCGAGTTCGGCACGCAGCACCGCGCGGTGCGTATCGTCCCAGCGGAAGGGCGGAAAGGGGATGCCTTTCTGCGGGTTGGTTTCGATCTCCGGGTAAGCGCTGATCCAGGATGGCAGGCGCCCTTCATGCCTGCCGACAGCAATACGGTTTGCATCCCACGCAGCATGGATGGCTGCCCGCAGCCCGTCATCAGCTTCGTTCCACACATCGTCGGCGAAGGGCTTGAGATCCCAGGCAGTATAGGTCAGTTCCAGTGCGCGCGGCACAATGAAGGCGAGATCGGCGGGGGTGTAGGCAGTGGGGGGAAAAATAGGGAGTTGGCGGAGGATGAAGAAAGTAAGATGCGTCCCACCAATTTTCTGGCGCAATGCCCAATCAAAAATCAGGACATTTAGATTGGCTAGAAAACACGAGAGATGAATAGCCGAAATCTCACCCGTAAGGACTATGGGCATCGTATGTCCTACCCCAACTCTGGGCAGCAGGCTGAAGATGGCGGTGCGCTCGTTGGTGGCGTTGGTCACATCGCGGAAGCCGAGCAGCCAGCCGCGTTGCCACGCGCCCAGGCGGGCTTGCACTTCTTCTGCCGATACCCAGTACCAGGGCTGGACGAGGAAGTGCGGGTCGGCGTGCCGGGCTTCGTCTGGCGTGGGCAGTTGGGTGCTGGCGCGGTCGCGCACGCCCTCGTACGTCCCGTAGCGGTGGTCATAGTGCCAGATCATCTTGGCTTCGTAGAGGGGGAGGTAGCCCTCACCCCCGGCCCCTCTCCCAAGGCTTTGGGAGAGGGGAGAAGGATGCTCGTAGGAATGGGCAGTGACATAGGCAGCAATCTCTTGGAGGACTTGTTCTGTGTGGTCGAATATCTGCTCATTGGTAAAGCGCAGCATGGCAAAGCCATGTTCGCGCAGGATTTCCTCCCGCAAACGGTCGCGTTCCTGCTGAGTGGGTTCGCGGTGCACGGCGCCATCTATCTCAATGATCAGGCGGGCATCGTCACAGAAGAAGTCGGCGATGAATTGTCCAATCGGATGTTGACGTCGGAATTTTCGGCCTAGCAGCCGACGGTCACGCAACAATTCCCAGAGCAGGCTTTCGGCGGTCGTCGCCTCGCGACGCAACTGCCGCGCCCTGGCAATCAGTTCCTGGCTGGCCTTGGGTAATTCGTACCCTCCTTCTCCCGCAGCGCGAGAAGAGAGGTCGGGGGCTGCGATCCTTCCCCCCTCTCCCGCAGCGTGGGAGAGGGGGCTAGGGGGTGAGGGCACAAACACATTCCCCACCAGCCGGTAACCTTGCTTTTCCAGCTCTGCACGGGTGCGGAAGAGGTGCGAGTCGTTGGACATATCGAACATGCGCAGGAAGCGCACGCCCCAAGGGTTTTCACCCGTGTGTTCGTTAACCAACACCGGCACGCGCTGATAGATGGCGCGGGTCAGGTCGGCATCTTGCCGGGTGCGGAAGACCGGCAGGGTGCGGGTGTTGGGGTTGATGCGGGCAATGTCGGCGGCACTCAGGCGGAAGACGCGGCGCGGGTCGCGCAGGTGTTCGGGGCGGGTGGCGAAAAATGAGAACGTGAGAGCGGGAGAGGTCTCGTGTTCTCCTGCTCTCTTGCTCTCCTGCTCTCCACAAAGGGTGAGCAGGCAGAATTTCATGCGGCTGTCCACCGCCGGGAAGAGTTTTTCACGATTTTCGAAGTCGAACAGGCTGAGCAGATGTCCTTTTTCCACCAGATCGGCGAAGAAGAACTGGTTGGTGGCGTCGGTGGCGATGCCGGTGGGGACGATGATGCCCGCCCGTCCCCTCAGCAGGTGACGCACGCGCTCGGCGAAGACGGAGTAGGTGTTGATGTCGCCGTGGCCGGTGAGGGGATATTGACCACTGCCCCGTAAAAAGCGGCTGGTGCTTTCGGCGCCGTGCAGGGCACGCTGGTAGTCGTGCCAGAGGTCGGGGTTGGTCTTGGGTAGGTCGGCGATCAGCCGTTTGCGGGCGGCGGCATTCGGAGCCCGAGCAATGGCGGTATTGCGGCTGGCAAAGAACTCTTCTTCCTGCAACTTGATGCGTTCCCAGGGCGGGTTGGAGAGGATCACATCAAAGCCGCCACTTTCAAACACCTCCGGGAACTCCAGCGGCCAGTGGAAAAACCGGTTCTCGACGGCGAGGGCCTGAGCAGTGGCAAGGGCCTGGGAGGGGGTTCTCTCCTGCAGTCGATCAGCCACGGCTTGGGTGGTAATGGCCCTAGAGAAGTCAGGGATCAAGGGCTGGAAAAAAGCGGCTGTCCACAGGTTGCAGGCTTCCACTAGCTTTTGGTGTTGCGGGTCTTGGCAGTAGCGGCTGTAGAGCTGCTGCTTGCGGCTAACCTCTGCCGGGGAGTTGTCTGGAATGGCTTCTAGCTTCTGTCGCTCCTGGCTAAGCTCAGCCACCACCTGGTCAGTGTCAAAAGCAAGGGAAAGCTGCCCTGTTTGCAAACTCTGGCACTCGGTGCGATTGCGCTGCTTTAGCGAGCGGGCAGCCTCCTTGGAGTCAGCGCTAACCGGGGTAAAGGCTTCATCGGGGATGCCCTTTTCCAAAATCGCCAAATCCAAGACACCCACCAGCGAATCGCCGCACTTGATGTGGTGATCCAGGAAGGTGAGGGGCTTGCCGGCGCAGTGGGCCTCCAGCCACAGGGCCACGCGGCAGAGTTCCACCGCCAGCGGGTTTTTGTCCACGCCGTAGATGCAGTGCGCCACCACATCGCGGATGGCCTCGCGGACACGCTCGGGGGCGGGTTCCTCTTCGCCGGTGCGGATCTTTGCCAGTTCCTTGCCCAACCTGCGGGCGGCAGCAAGCAGGAAGTGACCGGATCCGCAGGCGGGATCACACACACGGATGGACAAAATCGCTTGCTCTTTTTCCTCAGGTGGGCGAGCGGCTTTCAGCCGTTCTTCGATCACTGGCTCTAGCGCCGAGCGGATGAGTTCGGCCACTAGCTCCGGCGGGGTGTAGTAGGAGCCTGTGCTCTTGCGCTCTGAGCCGTAGCTCAACTCAAAGCGAGGCGCCCCTTGCCCAGTTACAATCTGAGGCTGGTAGTCGAGCAAGCTTTCGTAGACGGATCCCAGTTCTTCTACATCCAGCGCCGCGTAGTTGACCCGCCGAAGGGGAGAGGTGGGGCTTTCTCGGTAGTAGGCTAGGTGCGAAAAGGCTTGCAGCAGATCCCGGTTGCTCAGGCTGCACTCATCCAGCTCCAGAGGGGCAAACAGCTCTCCGTTGAGAGGAGCAGCCCCCAGCAGCTCCGCTAGCTCCTCTTGGGAAAGCACCCTCCAGAGCACCCGCAAGCTGCACCAGAGATCCTCGTGTTCGTCTTGGGCACTTTGCCGATCCAAAAACCGCCGCAGCCGCGTCACGCTGTAGTGCTCGCGATAGAGCGCCGCGCTGCTCATCAACCCCCGCTCTTCGGAAACCAAGAGGAACAGGAACCGGTAGACCAAGCGCAGCAGTTGGCGGTAGAGCTCCCTGGGATCCGACAAGAGCCGCGCTCTCAGCCTCTGGTTCTTGGGATGGGCCAGGAACCCATTTGCCAGCAACCTGATGCACTCCTCAACCCCCTCCCGCAGCCGTTCCCGTACCCGGCCACCCTGCTCCAGGGCCTGTTGGTAGTACTTTTCCAGCAGACAATCCCCTGCTAGCTCTGCCGTTTGGGGCAAGCGGCTGCGGTGCAGCAGCCGAAAGAGGATGGCAAAGTCGTTAAACCGCTGCTCCTCTAGGATCTGCTTCAGGTCAAACTCCACATAGGCCTGCCGACGCACATAGGTGGAGTCCCGCAGGAGGCGCAGGGTCAATCCGTTGGTAACAATGCCCCAGAGGTGCTCGCTGCGGTTGAGATACTCCTGCAGCAGCGAGTGGGGTGCCAGGCGAGGCCGGCCAGAAGCCGGCACGCGGCCCAGCTCCTGGCGTGCGCCGACGATGTGCACCGGTGGCGCGTCTTCCGCCTCGCCCATGCGATGCGAGATGGGGAAGTTCATTCCGTCCACCTCGCAGGCGCGCGGTTGATAGCGCACCTCGATCCCCAGCAAACTGAAGAAGGGGATCGCCCAGGCATCGCGGGTGATGCTGGTGGCGAGATCGCTTTCGGGCAGGCGCTGCAGGCGGCTCTGGAAGGCCTCCCAGTACTTTCGACAATCGGCAAAGACCGCGGCAATCTCTTCGACTGGGCTGCGCTTGCTGTTAAAGCCGAAGTCTTCTGGCTTCTGTCCTGGCAGATCGCCTGCCAGCAGCTTTTCGAGAATATCGGGCCCCAACAGGCCTCCTTCGATGCGTACCCCAGAAAACTCGCTCATCGGCAAACCACTGGTTGGAGAACAAGGAGTCCTAAAAGATCGGGGGGAAGCTGCGGCTTCACCTTCAGCCCCCGCCCCTGTAGGGACACGGCTTGGCGGATGCGCCTATGGGCAGCCTCCAGCTCAGCAGCACGCTGCAAAATCCGCTCCCGCGCCGCCTGCTGCAGCCGGTGATCCCTTCCCCAGTTTTCCTCTGTCTCCTGCCACGGGCCGAGACAGGCCAGGAGATGCTGAACCAGCTCCCGCTTTTCCGCTAGCGGTAGGTTCTCATCCGGCTTGGCCGTGGCCAGCAGTTGGAGAGCTGCGCCCGTCTCCAGCCAGCGGGCCTCGCCGCTCTCCAGGCCAACACCGCCTAGCACCAGCACCTCTTCCGCCAAGAGAGGCTGCCCCTGGGGTTGCTCCACCAGGTAGCGCACCCGCAGCAGCAGTAGAGTTGTAAGATCAACTACCGCTCGGGTGCGTAGAGCGCCGCAGCGGGAGACGACAGCATCCCCTTTCTCTGGGTTGTCGAGGGCTTCCTCCAGCAAAAACTGGGCCAGGGCAACCACGACGCGGTGGTTGCGGCCAATGTATTCGGCACCTTCGGGCGTGGGCGAGTCGAAGCTGATTAGCCAACGCCCGCCTTTGGGAGAGGGCAGGGCCAGGCGAATGGCTTCCGGCAAGGTGGCAGTGGCTTCGAAGCCGACGCTAACCTGGTAGACCCCCGACCGCTTCCCTGGGGTTATGGCTAGGTTGAGGCGCTGGGCGGCAGCCAGGAAGAATTCGCGCACAGCTTCGGGATCCCCTAGCACGGCATCGGTGGCCTCCAGCTCCCGCTGCACTGCCTCAGGCTTGAGGGCCCGCTGGGCAAAACGGGTGCGGTTGCGCCGCTCCTGTTCGACAGAGCGATCCCAGCGCCGGTGAAACTCATCCACTTCCGGCACGCCAAGATCGAGGGTTAGCTGGCGCTCGGCGGACCAGTGTCCCTTGCGCAGGAAGAGGGCTTCGAGCACAGCCTGGGTAACGCTTTCGCTAGCCTCCGGCACAGGCACGTGGGTGCCCAGGGTGCGGTGGATCTCCCGCGCTTTGTTGAGCAACACCTCCAGTACCACGCCATCTACGGGGTTGTCGCGGCCAAAAAAGCGGATGACCTTGACCCGGCTGGCCTTTTGGCCGTAGCGATCCACCCGGCCCTCCCGCTGCTCCAGCCGATTGGGGTTCCAGGGCAGGTCGTAGTGGATGACGGCTGTAAACTTTTCCTGCAGGTTGATCCCTTCCGAGAGGCAGTCGGTGGCCACCAGCACCCGTGGTCGGTCAACTTCCAGGTTCGCGATCCTGGCCTCCCGCTCCTCGTCTCCCATCCTGCCCGTTACACAGGCTACTTGGGCTGGGGATCCCAGCTGTTGCCGAAGGTAACTGTCCAGATACTCCGCAGTGGCAACGTAGCGGCACCAGAGGATGGGATGAAAACCTTCCTGAAGCAACTTTTTCACCAGCTCGATGGCCCGCGCCAGTTTGGTGTCGTGCTCTGGGCCCTGGAGCTGTTTGGCCAGACGGGCCAGGGCCTGCAACCGGCGGCGGTCGCTATCCGGCAGGGTTGGGTCTGCGGCTTCAAGAGCTGGCGTTGGCAGCTCATCGTCGGTACGCTCTTCTGCCGACTCGAACACCCAGCGGCTCAGTTCTGCCTCAACCTCTTCTTCTGCCTCCAGGGTTGCTCCGCTGCGATTGTGCAATGCCGCTACTGCTGCCGCCGGGCTGGACATTACGCAGCGCAAAAGGGCCAGCGCTCCCCAGTAGCGCACTCGCTGCTGGCGCTTCTCTAGTTGCTGCCCTGTGCACACCAATTCCGAGCAAAACCCATAGGTGTCCTCGAACAGCTTGCGCTGCCCCTCAGAAAGGGTGTAGGTTTCATCTTCAGCTTCCCGGGTTGGAAAACAGGTGAGCTCCTGCCAAGTTTCCCGAATATCTCGCCGCGTGCGCTGGACAAAATGACGGGCTAGCTGGACGCGTTGGTCTTCGTTGAGATCCTGGAGATCCCATGTCTCGAACTCGGGCCGCAGCAGCCCCAGCAGCGAGCGGAAGGCCTCTTCGACACCGCTGTGGGGAGTTGCCGTCAGCAGGATCAGGTGGCGGTTGGGGTTTTGGGCCACCGCTTTGAGCAGACTGTGGCGCTCCTGCTGGTTTTTGCCATGGGCCGCCGCTGCCCCATGGACTTCGTCGGCAATGACCAGCTCAGGACAAAATTGCAGAAATGGGTGGCGGTTGCGCTCGGTCTTGA
This sequence comes from Thermostichus sp. MS-CIW-26, assembly GCF_054059115.1. Taxonomy (NCBI): domain Bacteria; kingdom Bacillati; phylum Cyanobacteriota; class Cyanophyceae; order Thermostichales; family Thermostichaceae; genus Thermostichus; species Thermostichus sp. MS-CIW-26. Next base: position 36,860 of record NZ_JBSSBV010000001.1, on the reverse strand, counting down.
CGAAGTCAATGCTGGCCACCTGGACAGGAAAGTGCTCGTAGAGGCTGCGCCCAACAGGGGTTTTTCGCTCCAATTGCCCCACCGTTCCCGAGCGGATGACCACTGGCTCCAGGTTAAACTTCTCGGCCAGCTCGCTGGCCCACTGCTCGCACAAATAGGGAGGGCACAGGACACAAAGGCGTCGGATCTCGCCGCGATCCAAAAGCCCCCTGGCTATCAGCAGCGCCTCGATGGTCTTGCCCACCCCTACGTCGTCGGCAATCAATAGCCGCACCGGATCGAGGCGCAGCGCCATGAGCAAGGGCACAAACTGGTATACCCGTGGCCGAATCGAGAGGCGCCCCAGAGAGCGAAAGGGAGTTGCGCCCTCCCGTAAAATCAGCCGGGCCGCCTGCCAGAGGAGAAGGGTACTGGTGGCATCGGCAGGATGATCCCCAGAGGGCCAAGGAAAGGCGGTAGGCTCCACTCGCTCGAAGGGCAAGGTGCCGCCCACAAGGTTCATCAGGTGTCGGTGAATGCAAACCGCATCTTCTGGGGTGCCGGTGAGGGGCCGCAGCACCACAATTTCTTCTGAATCAGCGGGGAGCACCACCCACTCGCGGTTGCGGCAGCGGACAATTGAGCCAGGCTGCATGGGATCCCTGGGAGCGACCTACCTTTTCCATTGCATCTTAGATACTCTTTGGGGACAACTCTCTCCCATCTCCCAATACCCTGCCGGCAGCGGTAGGATGAAACGGAGCCGGCCTCAGGTACCCCTCTGGCCCACCGACATCATGAGCAGCCCCCGTTATCCGTTTGAGCGTGTTCGCGAGCACTTGCTCTTCCAATCTTTGGAAGATGCCGAGTGGAAGGCGCTGACGGCAGCCCTGTTGCCCAGCCGCTTCTCTCCTGGCCAGGTGATCTTTCAAGAGGGGGATCCCAGCAGTGACCTGTACATGATCCTCAGTGGAGTGGTGGAGCTGCGTCGCCAATATGTGCGACATCCGGGAGATTATTGGCTGGCTACGCTGCACGCCGGGCGCTTGTTTGGGGAACTTTCTCTGCTGAGGGGACGGCGGCGCTCCTTTACAGCAGTGACCATAACCGAGGTGCAGACCCTGCGCCTCTCCAACGAGGGGCTGATCCTGTTGCCTCTGGAAGTACAGGTGAAACTCTACCGCGCCTGGAGCCAGATCATCAGCGAGCACCTTTACTGGCTGGATAGTATGTTCACGGATCTTCTGGAGCAGCGAGGGGTAGAAAATGTAGCCTCGGCTATGGCTCTGCTGCACCAGCGCTATCCCGCTTGAAAGAGGCTCAATCCCTGCTCCGCATAGGTTTGCAGGTCAACGTCCACGAAGACAACCCCTTGGATCCCAAATTTTGTCTTCAGAATGTTCAGGGGTTGCGATATCATGTGCTAGGCAGCAGCCCCCAAGAGATTTCAAGCAGCGAGGTCAGGAGCAGTGGTTAGGGTAGCCATCAACGGGTTTGGTCGCATTGGTCGCAACTTTTTGCGCTGTTGGCTGGGTCGCTCCCAGTCCAACCTGGACATTGTTGCCATCAACGACACCTCAGATGCTCGCACGGCTGCCCACCTGCTCAAGTACGATTCCATCCTTGGGCCGTTGCAGGGAGCAGACGTTGAGCCTGCAGAAAACGGTTTGGTGGTGAACGGCAAGCATATCTATGCCGTTTCCGACCGCAACCCCAGCAACCTGCCCTGGAAAGAGTGGAAGGTGGATCTTGTTATTGAAGCTACAGGTGTTTTTGTCGACTACCAGGGTGCCTCTAAGCACATAGAAGCGGGGGCCAAAAAGGTGGTGATCACCGCCCCGGCCAAGGGGGGAGACATTCCCACGTTTGTCTACGGTGTTAATCAACACACCTACGACCCGGTGCGGCACAACATTGTCAGCAACGCCAGCTGCACCACCAACTGCCTTGCCCCGATCATCAAGGTGTTGCTGGACAAGTTCGGCGTCCTCCGTGCCACCATGACCACCACCCACAGTTACACCGGCGACCAGCGGATCTTAGATGGTGGTCACCGCGATCTGCGGCGGGCCCGGGCAGCAGCATTGAGCATGGTGCCCACCACCACGGGGGCTGCCAAGGCGGTGGCTTTGGTGATCCCGGAGCTGAAAGGCAAGCTGAATGGGGTGGCGGTACGGGTTCCCACGCCCAATGTGTCTCTGGTGGACTTGGTGGTGCAGACGGAGCGGCGCGTGATTGCCGAGGAGGTAAACGCTGCCCTGAAGGAAGCCTCGGAAACCACGATGAAAGGGATCATCGCCTACTCGGATATTCCCTTGGTCTCCATCGACTACCGCGGCCACGACTGCTCGGCCATTGTGGATGCGGAGATGACCAGTGTGCTGGATGGGGATCTGGTCAAGGTCATGGCTTGGTACGACAACGAGTGGGGCTACTCCCAGCGGGTGTTGGACTTGGCGGAATACATGGCCGCTCACTGGGTGGAGTAGGCTGCTTCGGTTGGCAACCCTCTTCTGTTCCCCATTATTCCCCCATCGAGAACTGGGCAAAAACCTGCCAACGTTTGCCGTCGTGGAGGAGGAGCGTCAAAGCTGACGCTACAAACGCACTCTGGAAAGAACGCGTCTTGAACTCTGGCCAGGCGGCGCGAAAGTGGGCGGGGGTTAGGTCTCGGAAGGCCACGGTTATGTGGGGCACAAACGGACGGCCCTGAGCGGTCGTTTCTTTCCGGTTGAGAAGGAGCCCCATGTGGTGATGGGCTTGAGCTTGTAGCCGCTGCAGTTCTGGGGAGGGCACGACGTGAATAAAAATGACACGCGGCGCGAAGGCCCCAAAGCCGGATAACTGGATGGCGACGGGAGTTTGCTGCTTGGCAAAGGCCTCTAGGGATCCCGTCAAGGCCGGCAGATCGGAACTGGACCACTCGAACGGCGGCACCAGAGTGATGTGGGGAGGCGAGCGCAGGGCCGCTTGGCTGGCAAATTGCTCGGCAAACTGCTGTTTGATGGCTGTCACCTGCTCTTGCAGTGCTGGAGGGGGGAGCAGAGCAAGAAACAGTCGCTGCTTGGGGTTATCCACCAGCATCGGTAAGAACCTAGAGAACAGGGGATAATGCAACTGTAGCCAAGCCCAAACATCTTGTTATGTCGCGTCCTGTCGCTTCTTCCCCTATCCTGGATCCCTCCTCGGCAACCGGATCCCCAGGCCAAGCGCCTCAGCCGGCTCCCATTCCGCCCTACCAGTGGCATTTGTTCCTGTGTGCGGATCAAACTAAGCCCAAATGTTGTGAGAAAGCCGTGGGATTGGAAGCCTGGGACTATTTGAAATCGCGGATCAAGGAATTGAACCTGGAAATCGGGAGCGGGGGATCCCTGCGGGTACACCGCACCAAAGCCAACTGCCTGCGGGCGTGCGACTATGCTGTTCCCGGCCCTGTGCTGCTGGTCTATCCCGGTGGGTTTTGGTACCACTCGGTCACGCCGGAGGTGGTGGAGGAGATTCTTCAAAAGCACATCTTGGGAGGGATCCCTGTTGTTGAGTATCTGGTAGCCCAAGATACCCTCAGCGCCCCTGATCCAAAAGGGCATGGATAGCCTGCACGCACTCTGCCGTCACCTGCTGCAAATCGGCCTTATCGCTGGAAGCAGGGGGGGGAATCACGTTGCCAATGCGCACCGTGATGGGGCAGAACAAGCGCGGCCACCGGGATCCCTTGGGCAAGACCTTTTCCGTGCCCCAAAGGGCTACAGGCAGCAGAGGCGTTTGGGTGCGGGCTGCAACCAAGGCCGCTCCCAAGTGGGGCTGAGGAATGCGGCCATCGGGGGTACGAGTGCCATTCAAAAAGATCCCTACCGCCCATCCCTGCGCCAAAGCTGCTTCCGTGGCCCGCAGGGCAGCGCGGTCAGAGCCGCCTCTTTTGACCGGGTAGGCGCCGTAGAGCTGGATCACCTGCTTCAGCCCCGGCACCCGAAACAGCTCTTCCTTGGCCATGAAGGCCACCGGGCGGCGCACCGCATTGGCCACCAGCGGCGGATCCAAATGGCTGGCGTGGTTGCTGACGACGATGAGGGATCCCTGGCGAGGCACGTTTTCCTGCCCATAGGTGCGCCCAAAATACAGTCCCCGAAACAAGGGGTTGACCACCAGCCACTTGAGCAGCCAGTAGGCCAACCAATCCCGGCGGCGATAACCCATCTGTGAGTCCAACGATCCCTGCCACTCCGGCAGCAGTTCCCTCTCTGAGTGTAGTGGAGGGTGGGTGCTGAAAGGGATCCCTGGGCTTCAGCTCTCCAAATCGGGATCCTCACCCAAAGCCCGCAATCTTGCCGCCAGACGCTCCGCCCGTTGATGTTCTCGCTCCGCCCTTTGGCGTTCTTGCTCGGCCCGTTCCCGCTCCAACTCAGCCCGTTCATCGCCGGTCAGCAGCAACTGTCCTTGGGCATCACACCAGCGCAGCCAGCGAGCTTGTTTCCCCTCAAAAACGCCTTCCCACACCGTCAGGCCCAGCCCCACCTGTTCTAGCCAGGTCTCGGTCATTTCCGCGTAGTGGCGGCCCCGCAGCTCGAAAATGCGCAACTCCTCTGGCCCCAGCTCATGATTGGGATCGAAGACCGCGTAGTAGCTAACTCGCATCTGCTCATAACGGCTCAGCTTGCCTTCCAGCTCGTCGCCTTCGCGGTTGGAGACGATCTCGATCACCACATCCGGCGGCTTGTCAAATTGCCAGAGCAGGTAGCAACGGTTTTGCTTCTCCCACCATTGCTCCGGCACCGTGACGTCCAGGCTGAGAAAAACATCCGGCACAATCGGGGGCCGACCGATGGCGGTGTAGATGCCTACATTTGCCGCTGCTAAAAAGGTTTTGCCGCGCAAAGCGCTGTAGAGAGCTCCAGTCAGGAGGCGCTGCTGTTTTTCCGAGGCAAAGTTATCCACCGGGGTATCATCCTCTGTTACGAGATCGGCGACGTCGGGAACCAGCAGTTCAGTATCCATGGGCAGATGGGGTTGGGGATGCTAGCGATCTTAGCTGCTCACCTCAGGGATCCTCTGCTCCCTGAGAAACAGAGAAAACAGAGTCCTCGAGCAAGCCCAGGTACAATCGAGAAAGCTTTACTTAACGATGATTTCTTTTTCTTCGCTGCTTGATGCAGATCGACATCCGTCCTGCGGAAAACTTGGACAGTGCGGCTCTGCTCCACATTTTGCAAGTGGTCTTTGCGGAGTATCCAGGCTGTGTATTGGACATCGAAGAGGTGCCGGAGTTGCTTCAGCCTGCCACAGCTTTCGCGGAGATGGGGGGATCCCTTTGGGTGGCGCAGCATCAAGGTCAGGTGGTCGGCTGTGTCGGCCTTGTGCCCGATGGGATCCCTGGGCGCATGGAGCTGAAAAAACTCTACACTCTGCCCGCAGTGCGCGGTCGGGGTTTGGGTCGGCGTTTGATTGAACAGGCCGAATTTGCGGCTCGGCAGCAGCAGGCGGACTCTCTGCATCTGTGGACAGATACTCGCTTCACGACGGCTCATCGGGTTTATGAGCGGCTCGGCTATGTGCGTCTGCCGGAAATTCGTGAATTGCACGATCGCAGCAACTCTGTGGAGTATCACTACGAAAAGCATCTCCATTGAGGGTTGGGCTGTTGAACTGTGATGTGCTGGTGATCGGCTGTGGGGTGGTGGGCTGTGCCATCGCCTACGAATTGTCTGCGGCTGGCCTATCGGTGGTTGGGATCGATGCCGGGGATCCTGCCGCCGGCTCGACAGGGGCAGCTCTGGGGGTATTGGTGGGCATTTCCAGTCGGCAAGCGGGTGGGGAGACGGTTCAGCTTCGCCTGAAAAGCCTGGAGCAGTTCGATCCCCTAATCGCGCGGCTGGAGGAAGACCTGGGCCGGAGTTTGCCCGTCAATCGGCGCGGCATTCTCAAACTCCTCAGGGAGGAGGAAGTGGAAGCTTGGCAAGAGACCCTGGCGGCCCGCCGACAAGCAGGTTACCGCCTAGATCTGCTCAGCCCTGCCGAAGTGGGATCCCTGCAGCCCGGCCTGCGCAGCGACCTGGCGGCGGCCATCTACTCTCCCCAGGATCGACAAGTCCAACCCAAGCTCCTAACCCAGGCTCTCTTGGAAGCAGCCCAACGCAAGGGATCCCGCTTTTTCTTCCACCAGCCTGTCCAGAAGATTCAGCGCAGCTCGGATCCCCCCTTTCGCCTGCAAACGGTTTACACGCCCGCTCTCACCCTCTCGGCAGGGCACGTCATCCTGGCGGCAGGTCTGGGCAGCTCTCCTCTGGCCAAAGAGCTGGGGCTGCAGGTGCCGCTGCAAGCGGTCAAAGGTCAGGCCCTGCGGGTCAAAGCCCCCGGGATCCCCCTGGGGCCCGTGGTCACCGACGCGGATCTGCATCTGGTTCCCCTGGGGGATGGATCCCTGTGGGTGGGGGCAACAGTGGAATTTCAGGCCCCTCATCCCGAGCCGACGCTGCTGGCGCTACAAGATCTGCTGGCCCGCGCCATCCGACTCTGCCCGGCTTTGGCCGCAGCGACTTTGTTGGATCATTGGGCCAGCCATCGGCCTCGACCAGTGGGACAGCGCGCCCCCATCCTGGGTTGGGCTCCTGGCTACGCCAATCTGCTCATTGCCACCGGCCATTATCGCAATGGAGTGTTGCTGGCCCCGATCAGCGCCGCCATCCTGCGGGACTTGGTACTGAAAGGGGAAACAGCCCTCTGTGATCTAGGGCCCTTTGCCCCCAGACAGGGCTGAGCCCGTATCCATCTTCCGGCTCTCGGCCCGCCGATGGACAGGACATATGTCAGAATGAAAGGCTGCCTGGTTAGGATCGGATCGTCCGTTGAGTAGCCCAAAGGAGAAGAGAGCCTTGCCGAAGTTCGCCCTAAAAGCCCTCTGGTTGGAAAACGATTTGGCTATTGCCGTCGATCAGGTGGTGGCCAAAAACCGCAGCCCCCTCACCCACTACTTTTTCTGGCCGCGGGATGACGCTTGGGAGCAGCTTAAGGCTGAGCTGGAAAGCAAAACTTGGATCAGCGAAGTGGATCGCATCGAGCTGCTCAACCGAGCCACCGAACTCATCAACTACTGGCAAAACGGCGGGCGCAACCGCCCCATCAGCGAAGCCCAGGCCCAGTTTCCCGACATCCTGATCGGCGGCAACTCCTAGCCCTCTCCCCCCTGTCAGCCAAAACGTGACTCCGGATCTGCCCATCTTGCTCAGGCTCCCGTCTTTGAGCTAGATTGGCACTCGGGAGTTTAGAGTGCTAACTCCCTGCTGGCCGAGCCGGAGGATTCCTGGGAACCCCACTCCGCCTGGCAGTACCCAAAGTAGGAGCCCAGTCAGACTTACGAGGATCGCGGATTCTATGGCAAAGCGGATTCTGTTTAGAGAAGAGGCCCGCAAGGCATTGGAGCAGGGCATCAACCAACTGGCGGATGCAATCAAGGTTACGATTGGCCCCAAAGGACGCAACGTGGTCTTGGAGAAGAAGTTTGGTGCCCCCCAAATCGTCAACGACGGGGTCACGATTGCCAAGGAAATTGAGTTGGCCGATCCTTTGGAGAACACAGGCGCCCAGTTGATGCGGGAAGTGGCCTCTAAGACCAACGATGTGGCCGGAGATGGTACCACCACAGCCACCATCCTGGCCCAAAGCATGGTGCGGGAAGGGCTCAAAAACATCTCGGCGGGCGCCAACCCTGTGGCCTTGCGACGCGGCATTGAAAAGACCACCGCCTACTTGGTGGAGCAAATTGCGGCTCACGCCAAGGCTGTGGAAGGCCGTAAGACCATCGCCGAAGTAGCCACCATCTCTGCCGGCAATGACAGCGAAGTGGGAGAGATGATCGCCAAGGCCATGGATGCTGTAGGGCGAGATGGGGTGATCACGGTCGAAGAATCCAAGTCGCTGGAAACCGAGTTGGACGTGGTGGAGGGGATGCAGTTTGACCGCGGCTACATTTCCCCCTATTTCGTCACCGACTCGGAGCGGATGGTGGCCGAGTATGAGAATGCTTATCTGCTGATTACCAGCAACAAGATCTCCAGCCTGCAAGATCTGGTGCCCATCCTAGAGCGGGTGGCCCGCGAGGGTCGGCCTCTTCTGGTCATTGCGGAGGATGTGGAGGGAGAGGCTCTGGCCACATTGGTGGTGAACCGCCTGCGGGGGGTACTCAATGCGGTGGCGGTCAAGGCTCCGGCTTTTGGGGATCGGCGCAAAGCCATGCTGGAAGATATCGCCATTCTCACCGGCGGGCAGCTCATCTCTGAGGATGTTGGCATCAAGCTGGATAAGGTCACCCTGGACATGATGGGGGTGGCCCGCAAGATCACTGTCACCAAAGACAAGACCACCATTGTGACCGATGGCAGCACCAAAGCGGCGGTGGAAAAGCGGGTGGCTCAAATTCGCAAGCAACTGGAAACCACCGATTCCGAGTACGACCGCGAGAAACTGCAAGAACGCATCGCCAAGTTAGCCGGGGGAGTGGCGGTGATCAAAGTGGGGGCTGCCACTGAAACAGAACTCAAAGATCGCAAGCTGCGCATTGAGGATGCCCTGAATGCCACCCGAGCTGCGGTGGAAGAAGGGATCGTCCCTGGCGGCGGGGCGACGCTATTGCACCTCTCCAAAGGGATCCCGGCTTTCAAGGCCAAGTTGAATGCCGAAGAACAGGTGGGGGCAGAAATTGTTTACCGAGCCTTGCAGGCCCCTCTCTTTCAGATTGCCCACAATGCCGGTCTGGAAGGGTCAGTGGTGGTGGAAAAGGTTTTGGAGAAGGAGATGCCCTTTGGCTTCGATGCCCTGACCGGAACCTATGTGGATATGTTTGCCCAGGGGATCGTGGATCCGGCCAAAGTGGTGCGCTCAGCGCTGCAAAACGCGGCTTCCATAGCCGGAATGTACCTCACAACCGAAGCGATTGTGGTGGAAAAGCCTGAGCCCAAGCCGGCGGCTGGCTCTGCACCTAAGGGGATGATGTAGTCTTGCGAAAGTGAGCTTTCTGGGAAGGGATCAGTCTTGGATGTACTCCTCGCCAGAGATCAGGGCAGCTTCGGCTTTTTGAAACTCCCTTCCCAAGTAGGCCGCATGGCTGAGCTGGGAGACCACTCTCTCCTGCTCCTTTTCAAAGATCTGTACACACAGTTCTTTGGCCGTGCGCCCAACATACACCCGTTCAGGGGATCGGTTGACGGAGCCCTTTGCCGGGATCACAGCTCCTGTTTCCGGATCGGTGGCCAGCCCCCGCTCATTGATGACGGTGCTGTAGTACTTGGCGCAAATGAGGTTCTGCTCCCGATCCAAGTAGATGACGAAATAGCCCGCCGGATCCAGATCCAGGGGTCGGCGGGAGAGATGGTCGTCAATGCTGCGAATCTGCTCGCTCAGGGGATTGGAGGAAGGGGACATAGAATGGCCGACCAAAACCGCACAGGAGAAACGTAGCCGAGACTACCTTTGGCTGCTCTCATTGTGGCAGATAAACCCAATCTTTGGGCAGCCTTTGGGGTGGTTGACTTCCTTCCCAGCTTGAACGGTGGGGCTGGTCATATACCCGATGAAGGGGATCCTGTGCGGGCCATCCACCTGAGGTCTCAGAGCTTGGATTAGCGCGGGGCAACCCGATAGAATCGGGTGGCCGTCACCCACTGGTCGGAAGGGATCCCCTCGACAATAATGGCGCGGGCAATGGCATTGCCCAGTTGGGATCCCCGAACCCGCACGTCGGCAAAGGAGCCACTCTGCTCGAAAGAGGCGATCTCCTGGAAGTTCAGCGGACGGGGGGATGCCACCGCCAACACCTGGGCTTGACCGAAAGGCGGAGCGATGGTCAACCGGTAGCTGGCCCCCGGCGGTGGGAAGGTGCGCACTTCTCCGGCCCGCAGAAACTCGTTGCCACCGGAAAAGCGGTTGGGCAAAATCAGATGGGTACGGCCATCGGCTTGGATGCTGAACAGGTAAACGTAGGCATCGCGGTTGGTGCTCAGGGTAATGGCAATCGGCTCGCCAGGCCGGTAGATGGGGTTAGACCCGTGCCGATCCAGCTCCAGATTCACCCGCAGGTCGGAAGGAACGGGGTTGACAATGATGGAGCGGGTGCCAACATCCAACTGACGAGTATCGGCCAGTTGCAGCCTTTGTAAAGGAGGGTAGATGCCTAGGGTTTGCGGAAAAACAGCGGTGGTCGGAGCCACAGACAGCCCCAAAGCCAGCGGTAGGAAAAGCAGTTTGGCGTTCATGGTTCACACCCAATCAATGGCTATGTTCATCCTAGGAAGGGGCGCAGGTTATGCGGGTCAGGCTTTGCGCAATCTCCAATCTCCTGCCGCGGCAGTTTCTCCTGCTGCAGATGGCATCACCCAGGGGGAAAAGACGCTGAACCGGCAGGGGCACAGCTCTGTTCTCGGCATCTAGGATGGGAATTGGGGGCAACACGTTTGGCAAGGGTTAAGCTGCAAATAACCTCACGCCAGGTTCCCATTCAACCCCAAACTTGCTCATGGCTCACGACAGCTACCAAGAGGGCATTGCAGCGGTACAAGCGGGCGATTTCCAGGCTGCCATCCAAGCGTTTCGCCAGGCGGTTGCTGCCGATCCAACCCATACCGAAGCTCGTTACAAGCTGGCCTGGGTACTGGGCATGAGCGGCTATCTGGATCCGGCCCTGACAGAGCTGGAAGCCGTTTTGGCGGCAGATCCCAACCATGTGGCAGCCCATTACAATCGAGGGGCCCTCCTCTTGCAAAAGGCCCAACTGGAAGCAGATGAGGACGGACAAATCGATCTGGCCGTTCTGCAACAGGCGGAAGCAGCCTTTCAAGCGGTGATGCGCTTGGATCCCACCGACCAACGGGCCTTTGCCTTCCTCAATTTGGTCAAGCGGGCCATTCGCAACCATCAGGCGTCCACTCAGGTCTCCGGCGGCAGTGGCGGGTAAATCTGTGGAGGTTGTGGTCGGCTGGTGATTGCACAGCCTGAAGCCCATTGCGTAACATAAGTAAAGCCTGGGGATCCCGGCAATTTGGAGAGGTGTCCGAGCGGTTTAAGGAAGCAGTCTTGAAAACTGCCGTGGTTGACGCCACCGTGGGTTCGAATCCCACCCTCTCCGTTTATCTTGAGGTAAAGCCCAACGGGTCGAAGCTACAGAGATTCACTGGCCCAGAGGGGGAGCTATCCACATGACCATCCTTGATTTATCGACCTTGACCACTCAACAGCTCAAAGACATAGCTTGGCAGTTGCGGGGCACTCCCGCAGTGGAGCCCATCTATCGGGAACTGGGATCCCGACCCAAGAGCATAGTGATTGCACCTGAAGATCCCCAGTGGACAGAAAAGGTTAACCAAATCCTCACAGAGGGATCCCCATCCTGACCGTCGCATCCCAAACAAGGCGGGACATGAATATCGAACAGCCGCCCTTGCCTGCCTGTGTCAGCTCTGCTAAATACTGAACACCCCCCACAGTTCCTTTAGTTGAAGAGAGGGTCACCATCTTGGGTAGCAGGAGCTAGCCGCAATGATTCCCACCGTCAAAGACGTTTGTCAAATTCATCCTATGGCCTTGAACTACGCCATAGTTGAGCAAATTGAAAATCTGTCGAATGTTATCGAGCATACAGCAGAGGATGCCCGGGCATTCTTCGCCAAAAACCACATTACCCGCGGGATGGATCTGTTGCTGCGTCAGGGGCTCAAACGGCTGGCAGGTCGCTCCGACCAAGCGGTGTTTGAACTCAAACAGGCGATGGGGGGTGGTAAAACCCACTCCATGATTGCCCTAGGGTTGCTGGCGCGGGATGCCGCTTTGCGTGCCGAGGTTGTGCCAGACATCACTCAAGATGCTCCTTTTGCCGACGCTAAACTGGTTGCCATCAATGGACGCCTCAAGTTCGAGCAACGGTTTATTTGGGGAGAGATTGCCCGGCAACTGGGGAAAGAAGAGGCTTTTGTCAAATTTTGGCAGCACGGAGCAGATGCCCCCAGTGAGCAGGATTGGATTGATTTAATTGGAGATGAACCCACCCTCATTCTATTGGACGAGCTGCCGCCCTACTTCGACTACGCCATTACCCGCATGGTGGGCGGAGGTACATTGGCGCAAGTGACAACCTACGCCCTATCGAACCTGCTGAGTGCCGCCTTGAAGTTAAAGCGCTGCTGCATTGTCATTTCCAACCTATCCGGCAGCTACGAAGGAGCCTCACGGGAACTGCAAAAAGCAATCGGTAACTTCGCTCAAGAAACCAACCGCCAAGCGCGATCCATCACACCGGTAGATCTGGGCACATCGGAAATTTACGACATTCTCCGCAAGCGGCTATTTAGCTCCCTGCCCAATGTACAAACCATTGATGCAGTTGCTTCTGCCTACGCAAAAGTGCTGGGAGATGCAGCCAGAGCCAAATCAATTGCCAAAACTGCCGAACAAATTGCCGCCGAAATTCATGCTTCTTACCCTTTCCATCCTTCGGTTAAGCACATCATTGCCCTATTTAAGGAAAACGAAAGCTACCGTCAAACTCGCGGCTTGATGCAGTTTGTTTCAAAAATAATCCAGTCGGTATGGGAGCGTCCCAGCAACGATGTCTACCTGATCGGTTGCCAGCATCTGAACCTCAACATCCCAGATGTGCGGGAAGAGATCAACAAAATCAGCAATCTACAGGGAGCGATTGCCCACGATATTGCGGCCAATGGCACTGCTGTCGCTGAACTGGTGGATCAAAAACTGGGCCATGATGCTGCCAGTCAGATTGCTGCCCTGCTGTTGACTGCCTCTCTGTCTGAATCAGTTGATGCCGTGAAAGGCTTTACCGAGGGGCAATTTTTGGAATACCTAGTAGCTCCTCAGCGGAATGTCAGCGAATTTCAGGATGCTTTTCAAGCGTTCCGTGCCAACGCCTGGTACCTGCACCGCAAAGAAAACGATGCTTGGTACTTTTCCAACATCGAGAACCTGCGTAAGCGCATTGATAGCCGTGCCCGCAACGCTCCCCAGCCGAAAATTGATGCGGAAATGAAGCGGCGGCTGGAAGAAATTTTCCGACCCCAACGGCGGATTGCCTATCAAGAGGTGCAAGCCCTGCCCAAAATTGATGAGATTCGCCTCAATGGCCCGCGGGTGTGCCTGGTACTCAGCCCAGACAGCAAAACACCCCCAGAAGAGGCCCAGCAGTTTTGGGAAAGTGTTCCCGAGAAGAACAACTTTTGTGTGGTTACCGGAGATGGCTCCAATCTGGCCAGCCTAGAAGACAAAACCCGTCGTTTGTGGGCCGTTGCCCGAGTACTGGAAGAAACCGGTGGAGACAAATCCCCCCACAAAGCAGAACTGGAGGAAGAGGCCGAACAAGCCGCCTACGACTTTAACGCCACTGTGGTCAGCCTGTTCAATCGGGTCTATTACCCCATCAAGGGCAAACTGACTCCTACCAAGCTCTCCATGACCTTTACGGGCAATACCTTCCATGCTGAAGAGCAGATCGAAAAAGCCCTATCCGATGTCGGTGCATCCAAGCTGTATGTCGATGTGGAAGCCAATGCCGAGGCGTTGCTGTCGCGAGCAGAAGACCTGTTGTGGCCGGCAGGGGGAGAGCGGCGTATCCCTTGGCGAGACGTGGTTTCCCGCACCATCACCAACGAGCGCTGGCCCTGGTTGCCCCCCAAAGGAATGGATACCCTGCGGCAGATAGCCGTCAGCCAAGGTCGCTGGCGGTACACCGAAGATGGATACATCGAAAAGGGGCCCTTTCCGCCCCCCCGCACATCCGTAGCCATCACCCAGCGAGAATACGATGACCGCACCGGTACGGCTACCTTGGAAATTCTGCCTCGAGATGCGGGCAAAAATGGCCGTGTTCACTACGACTACGCGCCCAATGTGGATGCCAACAGCCCTGTGGTGCCCGATACGATCTGGACAACCAATGCCACTGCCCTGTGGTTTGTCGCCATTGACCCGGATGGCCGGCACGAGACAGGGGATGTCTATGCTTGGAAGAATACGCTGACCCTCACCCACCAGCCTCGTATTGGCGGCGGCAAGCGCACCGTAGAGCTAACCGTGAAACCCCGTGGTCAAATTCGCTGGAACACCACGGGCATTAACCCACGGGAAGGCACCCTCTACACTGGCCCCATCGAACTAGAGGGATCAGAAGCCGTTACCATCTATGCCTACGCCGAAGATCAAGGGGTGAGCACCACTCGCAACTTCACGATCCCGGCGCTCGACCAAAAAGGGCCGGTGATTGACAAAAACAAACCGGCTAAGCTGCACAAGCGCCTCAACCTGCAAGGAAATAAGGCGAGTTATACGGCCATCAATCAGAGCAAGGCTTTGGGTGTGCAACTGGCGGGTGGGATCTCCCTAACCGTGGGGGAAGGGAACCGAGCCATCACCACCCGGTTTGGAAGCGATATGGTGGTAAAAGCGGAAGACATTGAGCAGTTTATTGCGATAGCACGTCAGGCTTTGGGCAATGAGACGGCAGAGGTGAGTCTGCGCTTGGACGAGCTACGCTTCAGCAGCGGCCACGATTTGGAAGTCTTTTTGCATCGGTTGGAAATCAATCCTGAGCCGGGAGAGGTAGAGCAGTGAGCGATAAAAAATGGGAGACGGTGGGGTTCGGCTGTCCCAAAACCGTTGATCCCCACCACTTTGTGGTCGAAATACCTGCCGGCAGAACCGCTCCTGTGCTGATTTACGAAGTCTATGGCATCAAGGCGGGCATCAACGGACAGCCGGACATTGCGGAGCGCTGTGTTCTCAGCCGGTCTATCTGGAGCCAGATTGCTGAGGATCTCAAACAAGAGTTTAATGACCGCCTGCGGGCGAAAAAAATGAATCCGAGCCGTTGGACAACTGGCCGCAACCTCGTAGAACGTCTGCTGGGGAAGGAATTGCTGGTGCTGGCTTGGGCAGTAGAACGGGCCAAACCGGAGGCGATCCCCAATGCCATTCGCAACTGGAGAGGGCTGCGTCCAGAAGAGCGCTGGTGGCTTTACACCATGACAGCAGCGGCGACAGGGGGTGTCGATCACGGGAATATCGGTTGGCGCAAAGCCCTGCGCTATGCCCTCACAGAAAATCCCTTGACGGAACTGAGTGTGCCCACTCCGGTCAAGCGCCCATACCAGCCAGCTTGTTCCGATAGCTTGCGTAGCGAAGCCGTAGAAGCCGATCAACTCAGCCTGTTATCCTGCTTGCAAGAAGATCCCTCGCCCTTTTGGGATGGTGAAGCAACCATTGGCACGACAAAGCTAAGAGATTAAGTTATACTAGATAAAACCGCCTATTTGGGAGAATGCAAATGATGACAGAACTGCTGGAGAAAGCGATTAGCAAGTTAAAAGCTCTACCCACAGAGGAGCAAAATGCAATTGCCAGCCTGATTCTTGATGAGCTAGAAGACGATCAGCGATGGGAAGAATCCTTTGCTTCTTCAGCGGATATGTTAGCAAAACTCGGTGCCGAGGCAATAGCCGAGTATCAAGCAGGCAAGACGGAAGAATTAAACCCCGAAACACTGTGAAATCTCGCACCACTGCCCAGTTTCGCAAGTTGTTTAACGCTCTTCCAGAGTCCATTCCAGATTTGGACAAGCTAGACTTACAAAGGACGCTAATCCCGATCAAAAGTCAATATAATCCGCTTCTCTCGTGCAGCTCTAGCCAAGACCTCGAAATCTTTAGTACCTGGAGCTTCCTCTGAGAGCGATGCCACATCTAAGCCAGCATCTCGCAATAGACAGATACTTAAGCGTGGAAAATTTTCATTGACGAGAAATTGCATCAACTGACTTTATCTGAAAAACTGTGGAAGTTCATTTCACGCATACATTCTTGGATATAGCTAAACATAGCCCTAAGTGCTTCTGGAGTCAGCGTAGGGTAGTTTTCCAAAATCTGCTTTTCCGTCCAGCCTGCCGAAAATAGCCCCAAAATAAATTCCACCGATAGGCGACTTCCTCTGAAAACTGGCTTACCCAGGAGAATATCGGGATCCGAATGAATATAGTCTTCCCAGTTCACGGCTTAGGGCCCTAGGAGCTACCATGATCGATGGTATCGCCGGAGATCTCCCTTGTCCATCATCCCCCTTGCTTGGAAAGATAAGCCGAGTTTGATCGAGCGGCTCTTGCCTGCCCAAAAAATCAGCGCCGAAGCGCAAAAGGAACGCAAAGCTGGGGCTGGCCAAACCCTCACGGCGTTGGGGAGCTACTGGAAAGGGCGCAAACCCCTGATCCTTGCCAAAGCCTGTGTGTTGGGGGCATTGCTACCTGCCACAGATAACCCCGAAGGCGATCTGGAAGTGTTTGAGTTGCTGATGGGCATTGCTGACAGCAGTTTGGAACGCCGTCTGAAATCGCAACGGGATAAACCCAAATTGGCACAAGGCTCTTACCTCGAAAAACTGGAACTCTGCAAACGCCCGGAAGAATGCGACGATGCCACCCTCTACGGCCCCATTTGGGATCGGGTGAACCAACATTTGGGGACAAATGCCCACAGTTTCCCGGAATTGGTGGAACAACTGGGGATCTTGCGGTTTGGCCATCGCCCACGAGTGGGGGATACTTTTTGCGGCAGCGGTCAAATTCCCTTTGAGGCGGCAAGGCTGGGATGCGATGTCTATGCCAGCGACCTCAATCCCATTGCTTGTATGCTCACTTGGGGAGCGCTGAATATCGTGGGAGCCGATGAAGCCACCCGTCGGGAAATTGAAGCAGCCCAAAAAGCAGTGGCTGAGGCGGTGGATCGGGAAATTACTGCTCTAGGCATTGAGCATGATGAGCACGGCAACCGCGCCAAAGCCTACCTATACTGCCTAGAAACCCGTTGCCCCCACACCGGCTGGATGGTGCCAATGGCTCCCAGTTGGGTGATCAGCAAAACCCGCAATGTGGTAGCCAAGTTGATCCCCAATTACGACCAAAAACGTTTTGAAATTGAAATTGTCACGGGGGTCAGCGAAGCGGAAATGACCGCCGCCGCCAAGGGCACGGTGCAGAAAGGCGATTTGGTGTATGTGCTGGATGGGGAAGAATACCGCACACCCATTAAGACCATTCGTGGGGATTACCGCCTTCCCGATGGCACCACCGGCAACAAATTGCGCCGCTGGGAAAAACACGATTTTATGCCCCGCCCCGACGATATTTTTCAGGAACGGCTGTATTGCATTCAGTGGATCACCGCCGAAACATTGGGCAAGAGCCGTCAAGAAACCTTTTTCGCCAGCGTCACCCCCGCCGACCTAGAACGAGAGCGCAAAGTAGAGCAAATCGTTAGAGAAAACCTCGCCGCCTGGCAAGAAGCTGGACTGGTTCCCGATATGCCGATTGAACCTGGATACAATACAAGTCAGCCAATTTGGGAGCGGGGCTGGACTTATTGGCATCATTTGTTTAACGCACGGCAGTTATTGATAGCGAGGCTAATTAAAGCATATTCAATTCCATCAAACTTTATACTGTTTTCATATCTGCTGAATTATTTCTCGAGATTATGTGTTTGGGATGTATCAAGAGATAATATACAGAACACTTTTTACAATCAAGCTCTCAATACAAGCTGGAACTATGGTTGTAGGGCTACGGTATTAGCGATAAAGTTTTTAGTCATGGATTTTCCTTCTTCTATTTGCCTGCATGAAAAAACTACTCTATGTGAAAGTGCTTTATACACGAGTTCCTATAACCATATTTTCATCACCGATCCCCCCTATGCCGATGCAATTCATTACCACGAAATCACCGAGTTTTTTATTGCGTGGTTGCGAAAGAATCCACCCAAAGAATTTGCCCATTGGGTGTGGGATAGTCGCAGAGCTTTAGCCATTCAGGGCAAGGGGGAAAAGTTCCGTCAGGATATGATTGCTGCCTACACTGCCTTAGCAAAGCATATGCCCGACAACGGCTTGCAAATTGTGATGTTTACCCATCAGGATGCGGAAGTATGGTCGGATATGACGGGCATCATGTGGGGGGCGGGTTTGCAGGTCACAGCCGCTTGGTACATTGCCACCGAAACCACTTCTGAACTCAAAAAGGGCGGTTATGTGCAAGGCACGGTGTTGCTGGTGGCGCGTAAGCGGTTGCAAGATACTTCTGCCTATCGGGATGAGCTGGTGGAAGAGGTGCGGCAAGAAGTTGCCCGTCAAATTGAAACTATGGTGGGGCTAAATCAAAGCACCCAAGGCAAGGGGCGCACCGAAAACCTGTTTGAAGATGCCGATTTGCAAATGGCAGGTTATGCGGCAGCGTTGCGGGTATTGACGGGCTACCGGCGCATTGATGGACAGGATATGGTGGCAGCAGCCCTGCGCCCCCGACCCAAAGGCGAAAGAGATATCGTTCGGGAAATTATTGATTATGCCGTGCAGGTTGCCAATGAGCATCTTGTACCTGAAGGCATCGCGCAGGGGGTGTGGGAGGGGTGCTGTGGTGCAGAGCGCTTTTATCTGAAAATGATGGAACTGGAAGCGGTAGGGCTGAAGAAGCTGGACAACTACCAGAACTTTGCCAAGGCATTTCGAGTTGGCGACTATGGCGAATTGATGGCCTCTCAGCAGCCCAACAATGCCCGACTCAAAAATGCTCTAGACTTCAAGAAGAGCAGCTTTGAGGGCGAATTTGGCCGCTCAGCACTGCGAGCCGTTTTGTTTGCTCTCTACGAACTGCAGAAAGAGGCGGATAGCGATGAGGTGATGGAACACCTGCGGTCTTTGGTGCCCAACTACCACATGCGCCGGGATGATTTGGTGGCTTTTTGTCAATACATTGCCCGCAAGCGAGAACACCGCTATCCAGAAGAGTCCTCAGCCGCCGGGATCTTGCTCGCCCTTATCAGAAATGAACGCTTGGGTTGAAGAAGAAGTTATAGGATTAACTCACTCACAAGTTGTATTGTCAGGGCTTCCTTCAAGCTCAGCATCTGAGTTAAAGTATTTCTCAACAATCGACTTTATTTGGTTAACATAAGCTATAGCCTTGTCCGCATTTTTTTGTTTGTAGTATTCCAAGGGGACAATATCTACAGCTCCATAAAAAGCCAACTCCCTGTCTTTGCGCATCTCAAATGATATGTTTTCCAGCAAGGCTATTTCCTCGTCAGAAAGCTCTGGGAACCGTTCTCTATTTTCTGCTACTTGGCCACCAGGGTCATGGGTTTTGCCGTAGTTTATTCCCTTAATGATTAGGCAAGCTTTGATGAATAACTCAATGATTTCTTGGCACATCCGAACTACATCAGCGTAATCGCCAACCTCATAGAAGAATGACAACGCTTGGATGCGATAATTAGCCCTTTGATAGTAGTCTCTTGCTAATTTCTTTCTCATCGTTATTCACCCAATAGGGGATCCCCCGGCATACTTTATACGTAATTAAACTGTCACAGATGAGTTGATTGACTATATCCCTGATCTGCGTGATGCAGTTCTGCTTTTCATAGATGATGTGGTGGTTGGTAGCCACTTCATAAGTCAAGCTGGCTGGCCTGCATAGCTCTGTGGGCTTTAGCAAGATAAAGTTTATCTCCAAGCCAAGAAGTTTTTCTAGATCCCTGCAGGTAGGAAGCAGTAAGTCATCTCTGCTTCTGCAATCGGGTATATTCTCTGCAATTACTAATAAATCGAGGTCAGAGCCGTGAACCCATGAATTATTGGCGCGGGATCCATAGACAACAATAGCCCACAGATCCGAGCCAAAGACGGATTGAATTTTCTCTTGAATAAGCCGCGCTTGTGCTTCGGATATTCCTATGCTGCGCTTCTCTCTGCCCTGAAAGCCTGCAGACTCTTGTACGGTTGACATGGCTACCTTGCGCTGATCAGCTTATTCTGCAAAGACGCTGCTTGCGCCTTCGGCTGCTCATTTTAAGGCTAGAGTATTGTTACAATTTTACCCCAGCCCGCCATGTCCAGCACTTCTTTCCTACGCCGTTTCAGTTCCCGCCAGCAGCGGCTCAGCCATGTCTTTCTCAAAGATCGCCTGGCAAAGGCACGCACCTACAAGCGCATTGCTGGGTACTTTCGCTCTTCTATTTTTGAATTGGTGACTGAAGAGATTACACACATCGAGCAGGTGCAGATCGTCTGTAACAGCGACTTGGATCCCTGGGATATTGCCATCGGCAAAGCTTCCCACCAGGCCAGAGAAATGGCGCTCAAAGAAAAATGGAACGAAGAGAAAGGAGAATTGATCACCAGCCTATTACAGCGCCCCCGCTACCGTCAACTTTACGAAATCCTCAAAAGCGGCAAAGTGGAAGTGCGAGTGGTGTCAGCCGCAGATGCCCCCTTTCTCCACGGCAAAGCAGGTGTTATTGAGGCAAGAGATGGCACCAAATCTGCTTTTATCGGCAGCCTCAACGAAACGCGGCAGGGATGGCAAGAGCATTACGAAATTGTCTGGGAAGACCAGTCGCCAGAAGGGGTTGCTTGGGTCGAAGCGGAGTTTCAGTACCTGTGGGAACGGAGTGTTCCTCTGCCAGAAGCGATTGTGGAAGAGGTGGGGCGATTATCTCGCAAGGTAGAGGTATTTCTTCAAGACTTGCAACCTGTCGATGTTCCTGGAGCCGCATTGGTGGAAGCCCCTCTCTATCGCCGGGGTGAGGTTCTCAAACCATGGCAGCAGTCGTTTGTGGAAATGTTCCTGGAACACCGAGAGCTGTATGGTGCAGTGCGACTCATTCTGGCAGATGAAGTGGGGCTGGGTAAAACCTTGTCTTTGGCGGTTGCGGCGATGGTGGCGTGCCTTTTGGAAGATGGGCCAGCCTTAATTCTTTGTCCGGCTACCCTCTGCCAGCAGTGGCAAGTGGAACTCAAAGATAAACTGGGCATTCCCTCTGCTGTGTGGCTCTCCAACCGCAAGGTATGGCAAGATGCCAATGGGCACATCATCAAAACCAAGGGTGCTGAAGGTATTGGCCGTTGCCCCTATCAAATTGGTATTGTTTCTACGGGTCTCATCTTTCACAATGCCCCCGAAGCCCAATGCCTTTTGGAACGACGCTTTGGCACGATTGTCCTGGATGAGGCCCACCGCGCCCGCTGTACCCGTGGTGTCACGGTAAGGGATCCCAAACCCAACAATCTCTTGGACTTTATGGGCAAGGCGGCCACCCAGTCCAAGCACGTCCTTTTGGGCACAGCCACCCCCATCCAAACCCATGTTGAGGAACTGTGGGATCTGCTGGGAGTGCTCAACAGCGGTGCCGAGCATGTGTTGGGACGACGGCATCAGCAGTTGTGGCAGCAGACGCAAAGGATCCTGCCCATCTTGACAGGACAACAAGCAGTGACCGACGAGCATTTTGCCTGGAATTTGCTCCGCAATCCTCTGCCGCCATCTGTTGAGGATCCCTTGTTTGACCACATCCGCAGCGATCTGAAGCTCTTCAAAGGTCAACACTTCACAGATAAGCCCCTGACGGAATTGGAGGACTTCACCCGCCAAGAACTGCGAGATGCCCTGGAAGAGCGCCAACAGGGGCTGACTTTTTTCCAGCGACACAACCCAATTCTGCGCCATACCGTATTGCGAAAACGCTCTACCTTGGAAGAATTGGGCTTGCTTGAGCGGATTGCCGTCGATATTTGGCCGAGCGAGGGAGAGCAATTGCCCATGTTCTGTGGGCTGGGTTTGCTCACTTCTCCCGAATTTGATGTGGCCTATGAAGCTGCCCAAGATTTTGCTAGGGCTTTGAGACAGCGTACCCAATCCGCTGGGTTTATGAAAAGCATCATGCAAAGCCGGATCTGCTCCAGTATTGCCAGCGGCCTATCTACGGCTCAGAAACTACTGGAAAAGCGGCGTTTTTTTGAGGAGGACGGAGAAGAAGATTGGCTGTTAGACAACCTTCCAGAGATTTTAGAGGCAGAATATGCCCATTTGGAGCGCATTGTTAGCGTCTTGAGCCAAAAGAGCACGGATCCCAAACTCGATGCCGTCCTCTATTTCCTACAGGAACGACACTGGCTGGACTTGGGATGCATCATTTTCAGCCAGTATTTTGATACCGCCCATTGGGTGGCCAACAACCTGAGCCAACGTCTGCCTCAAGAAAGTGTGGCTCTCTATGCAGGCGCCCACAAGTCGGGTTTGTTTTTTGCCGGAGAATGGCGGAGCGCAGAGCGGGAAGATATCAAGAGAGCCGTGCGAGAGCGTACCATTCGGCTGGTGGTGGCCACCGATGCTGCTTGTGAAGGTCTGAATCTCCAAACTTTGGGCACGCTGATCAACATTGATCTCCCTTGGAATCCTTCCCGCCTAGAGCAGCGCATCGGGCGGATCAAGCGCTTTGGTCAGACCCGCGACCGTGTGGACATGCTCAACCTGGTGTACCACGGTACCCACGACGAAAAGGTATACGAGGTGCTTTCTCAGCGGATGAAAGATCGCTACGACTTGTTCGGTTCTTTGCCCGATACTATCGAAGATGAGTGGATTGAGAATATCGAAACTCTGGAGGCCAAATTGCAGGAGTTTACAGAGCGCAAGAAACAGGCCAACGCTTTTGAGCTGCGCTACGCAAGCACAGTTGAACCCAAAGGCCCAAGATGGGAGACCTGCGAAAAGGTGTTGTCCCGTCGGGATATTGTGGAACGTCTTTCAGAAGGGTGGTAGCCATATATCAGCCAATTCGATATGCTTCTGCCAATGGGCTGGAAAAAGTTGCCTCTGACCACGAGTTAATACGGGCGGAAGTGCCTTGACCATGCTAGGCTCCAGCCCGAAAAATCTGCTCAGCCGTGAGGTTTAATTCAGGGAAAACTTTAGAGCGAATCCGGTCATTGCCCCGAAATAATTGCGCCTGATATTCCTCATTGACCAGTTGGAAAACCGAGATTGTGGGAACCTTCGGCTCGCCAATGTACCGACGACCCCCCAACGCTTGGTAGTCAACGATCCAGTATTCGGCAATACCTAACGTCTCGTAGTCACTCAGCTTATGCCAGTAGTCATCTCGCCAGTTGTTGCTGGTAATTTCAATGACAAGAGGAATAGAGGTTCCGTGGATGAGCGTCGAGGATTTCTGCCACAGGGGTTCTCTGGCCAAGGCGGTACGGTCAATCACCACCCCATCAGGAGCGTAGGCAGTATCGCCTTCCGGCGCCTTGATCAAGGTGTCCCGACCTAGAAAATAGTTGAGGTTGCACCTGCGGATTTCTAATGCCAATTCGATGGCAAGAAAACCACCGATTTCATCATGTTTTCCTGTGGGTTGCATCTCAACCGCAACTCCGTTGTGTAGTTCGTATCGTCTGTTAGGTTTCCACTCCAGAAACTCAGCAAAAGTCATTGGCTTAGAAGACACAGCATAGGTAGCAGTCATAGTTTTTCCTCCCTTGAATGAGTTAAAACGCCCTAGATACTTCTGCAAACATTGTCGCCCATCTCATCCTTTAATAGTCTTTTATGGCATAGCCGTGTAACCCTAGCCAGAGCCGGATGTAGATATCTAGCAGAATCACTTCAGGCATTCCCAACTTGCCTCATCTACGTTTCAAGTGGGGGAGTAGGTTCTTGTCAGGAGCGTGTTGCATTTGAATCTTGCTCTAATTCAATATCACCGTAAATGTCTGCCAGGGAAAAAGTGATGTTGACAGATGGCAGCGTAACAACATCATCCAGGGCATGGTAGTCCCTGAAGATCCACTCGACATTTCCCTGGCGGCGGTAGTGTTCTACACTGATTCGAGCTTGGTCAATTAGCAGATACTCCTGTAAAGTTGGGAGAGAGCGATAGGCAGCAAACTTCGCTCCTCTATCGTAGCTTTCGGTGGCAGGCGAGAGCACTTCCACAATTAAGATAGGGTTAGTGACAGTATCCTTGCGCCCTTCTTTAAGCTGAACTGGGTTTTGGATCACCATACCATCGGGATAGACATATTGTTCGAAGGCAGGTATGTAAAGTTTGAGATCACTAGAAAAAACGGAAAAACCCTTGCCTCTTAGCTTAAGCCAAAGTAGGGCATTGACACTGGTAATCAGTTGGCTATGAATGGGTGTGCCGCCAGTTATCTCAATAATTTCCCCATTGCGAAATTCACGGCGGATCCCGCCTGTGGCCTCTGATTCAGCTTCCAGGGCAAAGTATTCCTCTGAAGTGTGGGTTTTACGGGGGGCGAGGGCAGTGGTCATGGCATCTCCTCAGGCAGCGGCAGAATGGATCAAGCGGTCAGCCGGGTGTCGGGAAGCTGGACGCAGTAGCCTTTGAGTTCTCTCGGTTGCGAAGCGGTGCATAGCACTCACACAAGCGCGGTCAACCTCTCTGCGTCCTTCGTCGGCCTCTCTACACTGAGAAGCATCCTGCGATTCTAGGGTAAAGACCGGTGGTGGGGAGCTGACGCTTTTGTTATCCTGTCGCATAAGCTCCCCCTCTGGGATCCCAGGGGAAAGTGGGCCAACCTTGCCTGACACTGAACGCCAGCACAGCCCGCATAATGTTCCCGCACAATGTCCTGCACAATGTTGTGTCAGCAAGACTTGGTTCTCGATGGCAGGTTTGCAGAGAGGACGTGACCTGATGTTTACTTGGCTCTGGACGAAACAATTTTCTCGCTTGAATCAAAGGCTACAGAGCCTAGAGGTAGCCCGCGAGGAAAACCTTCTGTCTCCCGATCTGAGCGCTCAAACTCTGCAGGTGGCCCCCGACTTTTGGGAACGGCAGCACCAGGCCTTTGTCTATGTGGATAAGCAAATGCGAAGGCTCAGCCGTCGCAGCAAGATTTGGGGAGGAATGGCGCTGCTGGCCATTCTGGCCGATGCGGCTTTGATAGTGGCAGGTCTGGCAGCGTTCCAGTCTTGGCAGCAGGTGCAGGCGGATCGCCAATTAACTCGCATTGCCCAACAGGTTGCGGCTGTCGATCCTGTGCAGCAAGCTTTTGATGATCTGGTGGCTCAATTGCCCCACATGAGCGGGGCAGAGCGATCTCGTGCCCTAGAGGCGTTGCAGGCTCTCTCGGCCATCTCGATGGCCTATGGCGGCTACTCCTCCGACGGTTCTGCGGGCATTTCCATGTACAGCTCTGTTTTCCCAGCGGCAGCAACCCCTCTGGAGGCTCAACTGCAAACCATCTACCAGTTGGGGCAAATGCGGGTGGTGGAGGCGGTGCCGGCTTTGCTGACCAAGCTTGCGGACGATGAGCCGGTGGTGCGGGAGGCGGCAGCCCGTGCCCTCGGCCAAATCGGGGATCCGCGCGCCTTGGATCCCTTGCACGATCTTCTGGCCTATGAGCCCAATGAGTTGGTTCAAGATGCCGCTATTGCTTCGATTGCCCAACTGCTGCGCTGAAGAGAGGGTTAGATGGGGGTGGGAGTTGAGGCACTGGGGATGAGTATCGGCAAAATGAGCAGGCTGGGCAAACTGCTGGGGGTGATTTGTTGGGTGTGGGGATCCGCTCTGCCCGTTTGGGCGCAGGATCCCTTCCGCAGCGGGGACAATGCCCGCCCCATCAGGCCGGAGGTGGCGGCAGCTTTTGAAGAGTTCTTCTGTGCAGGCCGCTACAGCCAGAGCCGGGAAAAACTGGAAATGGCCAAGAAGGCCTCCCCCGAAGAGCCGATGGTCTATGCCCTGTTGGCGGCGCTGGCTTATCAGGAGGGAGACCTGGAAGCATTTGCCCAGTTGGCCACTCAAACCCGACAGGTGGCCGCCGAGTTGAAAAAGACGGATCCCCTGCGGGGCAACCTTTATGAGGGCGTGGGCTATGGGCTGGAGGCAGCCAACATAGTGGTGCGAGATGGGGTGGTCATCGGTTTGCCCAAAGCTCTGCCCACCCTCAATCAATTGTTTGCTTCCATTCGGGCCGCCCAAGCAGTGGACAGCAGCGATCCGGAGCTGAATCTGCTCAACGGCTACATGGATTTGCTGCTGACCTACCGGGAGAAGGCTCTAAATCAGTTTCGGATGGCAGCTCCTGACTATCTGTCCTACCGCGGCCAAGCTCTGGCCTACCGGGATATGCAGCGCTTTGACGAGGCGCTGGAGGCGGTGGATCGAGCCATTGCTGCTTCTTGCAGCAACCCCGAGCTTTACTACCTCAAGGCGCAAATTCTGGTTTCCAAAGGGCAAGACCGAGAGGCCGTCCCCCTTTTCGATCAGGCCCTGCAAGCTTCTGCCCAACTGCCCCAACCTTTGGTGGAGCAAATCCAGATGGAGCGGGATCGCGCCGCCCAGCGCAGTGGGTTGACCGGCCAGTTGCCGGCTGCACCTAACCCCTGAAGGGATCCCATGAGCCTGCGCATCAGCGGCAAACGAGCGCTGCAAACTCCCGCTGGCTTGGGCACTCGACCCACACCTGGCCGGGTGAGGCAGGCCTTGTTCAACATCTTGCAAGGGCAGGTGGAAGGCTGTCGCTGGCTGGATCTGTGCTGTGGGGCCGGTACGGTGGGAGCAGAAGCTCTGTGTCAGGGGGCCGCTTTTGTGGCCGGGATCGAGATTGCCGCCCCTGCCTGCCGCATCATCCGAGCCAACTGGGCCAAGGTGGCGCAGCTGGGGCAATCTTTCCAGGTCATTCAGGGAGATGCCCGCAAGCTGCTCAGCCGCGGCCTGAACTTGGAGCCATTTGATTACGTGTACTTTGCTCCTCCCTACGAGGCCGGTCTGTACGCCCCGCTCCTGCCCCTGATCCCGCCCTTGCTCAAGCCAGGCGGAACCTTGATCGTCGAGCATCGCAGCGGCCAGAAGCTACCAGACCAGGTGGGATCCCTGCTGCGCTTTGACCAACGAACCTATGGGCAAACGGCCCTCGCCTTCTATCGCCATCTGGAAGAGCAGCTCTAGCTGGGGAAGGGAGTGCTGACGAAGCCGATTTCCAAGAGCTGCTGGTAGGCTTGGGTGCCCAGCTCGCGGGTTGGGCTCTGGCTGTTGATGACCTGGATCAGCCAGCCCACAGCCTCTTCCGGTCGCCCGGCGGCGCGGTAGACCACGGCCAAATCGTAGGCGGCTTGATCCCGGGCTTGGGCGGCAACACGGGCCAGCTCCCGCTGTTCTTCGGAGATGCGGTTTTGGATCCCGGCGAAGGCGCGGGAGAGATCTTGGTGGTAGTTGGAGCGCTGGTTGTAGGCGTTGAACACCTGCTGCAGCAGCTCGACAGCCTGGTCGTAGTTTTGCGCTTGGATGGCGGCATTGGCTTCGGCGGCCAGTTGTTCGGCTCGCAATGCGCTGAGGGCGCTGCTGGGCTGCTCTAGGGCGCGAAACTGCTGCGGATTGGGAATAAGCTGTTGCCCGGTGGGGAGCTGCTGAGCAGTGGCCCAGAAGGTGGAGCCCATGCCCAGGACAAGGCCGAGCAGTACGCCGAAAACCAACCGCGCCCAAGAACGGCGCAGAAGGCTGAGCCCCTGTGCGATGGCGTCCTGGCGACAGCCTTGGGAAGCAACAGTAGGACGTCGTCCGATCATGTGCGGGTAACCCCCAAAACCTTTTTTGACCCGTTCCACTCTACCCTACTCCTCGTGCCTTTGCTGCAGCTCAGGGATCCCTTTGGAGCGAGGCTGGGAGGAGATGGGCTTCTTGAGCTTGGGCGGAGAGGAGCTGGGCGAGTTGGGTGGCTCTGGAGGCTTTTCCGGCAGCAGCGGTAGGTTGAGAATCAGCTCATACATGCGCAGGTATTCCAGCGCCGAGCGGTGCCAACTGAAATCACTGGCCATGCCCCGCTTCTGCAGCGCTTGCCAGGTTTCTTTGTGCTGGAAGGCTTCCCAAGCCCGCGCCAGACAGGTGTAGAAGTCCAGGGCTTCGTAGCGGTCAAAGCAGTAGCCGGTGCCGATCCCCTTGCTGGGGATGTGGTGGCTGACGGTATCCACCAGCCCCCCCGTGCGGCGGACGATGGGCACACACCCATAGCGCATGGCGATCATCTGGCTGATGCCACAAGGTTCAAAGCGGCTGGGCATCAAAAACGCATCTGCCCCCCCGTAGATCAACTGGGCCAGCTTGGGTTGGTAGCCTTTTTGGTAGGCCATTTTGCCCGGGTGCCGCTCGGCCATCTCCCGGATCCGCCCTTCGTAGTAGGCTTCGCCGCTGCCTCCCAGCAAAACAAATTGCGCGTCGCTGTAGGCCAAAAAGCGATCCAAGGCTTGGATGAGCAAGTCGATCCCTTTTTGCTCCACCAAACGGGCCACCATGCCCATCAGGAAGGTATCTGGGTTAACGGTCAAGCCCAACTTGGCCTGTAGCGTGGCTTTGTTGGTCGCCCGCCCGCTGAGATCATCGATGCTGAAATTGGCCTCTAGGTCTGGGTCGGTGCGGGGATCAAACCTATCGATGTCGATCCCATTCAAAATTCCTCGCAACCGTTCCCCTTTCCAGGCCAACAAGTCCTGCAGTCCTTCCCCATGCAGAGGGGTGCGAATTTCCATCGCATAGGTGGGCGAGACGGTGTTCACTTGGTCGGCGTAGAGGATCCCGGCAGCCATGGTGTTGTGGGCAGAAAAATACCAGGGCAGCCAGGTCATGCGCTCCAGTTGCCAGCGCCAGGGCCCTTGGTAGGCCAGGTTGTGGATGGTGAACACCGTGCCAATATCGGGAGCTTGGTGCATCCAGGCCGGGATCATGCCGGTGTGCCAATCGTGGCAGTGGATGATGTTGGGTTTCCAGGGGTAGTAAGTCCAGGCAAATTCGGCTACGGCGTTGGCAAAAAAGGTGAAGCGCCAGAACTCGTCCTCGCCGTAGTAGATGCGGTGGGGAGCAAAGCAGTAGTGGCTGACCAAGTAGAGGGGCACATCGGTGCCGGGCAAAACGCTTTCGTAAATATCGGCCACCTGACCCATGACCTGTTTAGACCAGATGGGATCTTTCGAGCGGGGGTATTGCCCCGGTTCCTGGCCGAACTTGTCCCAGAGAAAGCCATACAGAGGCATGATGATGCGGACATCCTGACCCAGCTTGCGCAAAACGACAGGCAGGGATCCCACCACATCCGCCATGCCCCCCACCTTGGCCAAAGGTGCTGCCTCTGCCGCTGCGAACAAAATCCTGGCTTGAACCACGCTGCCCTCCCTGGTGTTGTGGGCTCCGCTCCGCCGCCGCGAACGGATCCCGGCTCAGTTGCCCTCAGCCAAAACCCTTCCCATCCTAAAACACAAGGGATCCCTGCGCCGGATGAGCTGATGCAGCGCCTCATCTTGAGGTTATGTTGCAACTTATTGATTTTTCGTAAGATGGAAGGACAGTGCTGCTCAGAACTGTTGTGGGCGCTGCTGTATTGCACTTTATTCGTCGTCATTGTTCTGGAGAGACGTCCTATGACCATAGCGGTAGGGCGCGTGCGTCAGGAGCGAGGATGGTTCGACATCGTCGATGACTGGCTCAAGCGCGACAGATTCGTGTTTATCGGCTGGTCCGGGCTGCTGCTGTTCCCCTGCGCTTACCTGGCCCTGGGCGGCTGGCTCACCGGCACCACCTTTGTAACTTCCTGGTACACCCACGGGTTGGCCAGCTCCTACCTGGAAGGGTGCAACTTTTTGACCGTAGCCGTCTCCACCCCCGCCGACAGCATGGGGCACAGCCTGCTGCTGCTGTGGGGCCCCGAAGCCCAGGGGGACTTCACCCGCTGGTGCCAGATTGGGGGGCTGTGGACCTTTGTGGCCCTGCACGGAGCGCTGGGACTGATTGGCTTTATGCTGCGGCAATTTGAGATTGCCCGGCTGGTGGGGGTGCGGCCCTACAACGCCATTGCGTTTAGCGCGCCGATAGCGGTGTTTGTGAGCGTGTTTTTGATTTACCCGCTGGGGCAGAGCAGCTGGTTTTTTGCGCCCAGCTTTGGGGTGGCGGGGATTTTCCGCTTTTTGCTGTTTTTCCAGGGGTTCCACAACTGGACGCTGAACCCGTTCCACATGATGGGGGTGGCTGGCGTTTTGGGTGGAGCGCTGTTGTGTGCCATCCATGGGGCGACGGTGGAGAACACCCTGTTTCAGGATGGGGATGCGGCCAGCACCTTTCGGGCTTTTGAGCCGACGCAGTCGGAGGAGACCTACTCGATGGTGACGGCCAACCGGTACTGGAGCCAGATTTTTGGGATAGCGTTTTCCAACAAGCGGTGGCTGCACTTTTTCATGTTGTTTGTGCCGGTGACGGGTTTGTGGATGTCGAGCATTGGGGTAGTGGGGTTGGCGCTGAACCTGCGGGCGTATGACTTTATCAGTCAGGAGGTGCGGGCAGCGGAAGACCCGGAGTTTGAGACGTTTTACACGAAGAACATTTTGCTGAACGAGGGGATTCGGGCGTGGATGGCGCCGCAGGACCAGCCCCATGAGCGCTTTGAGTTCCCTGAAGAAGTCCTCCCCCGCGGCAACGCGCTCTAAAGGAAGCCGTTCTGGTCTCGTCAGGGATCCGCTCCCGGCGAATCTTAAGTAATCCACTTGAGTATTGAAGAGTTCAGGGATCCCCCAAGGGATCCCTTTTTGTTTTTTGTAATGGGCATGAGGTGGCTAGGAAGGGATCCCATCTCGCAAGCGGGCGCGAATGGCTTGCCAGATCTGTTCAACCAACTGGGGCGGGCTGGTTTCTGACCGGATGGGCACCCGCACATCGGCTTGGGCGTAGAACGGCTCTCGCTCTTGCATCAGCTTGTACAGGGCAGCTTGGGGGTCGGGGGTTTGCAGCAGAGGGCGTTGGCCGGGATCCCGCTTGAGCCGCTGCCAAATCAGCTCGGGGGCCACATCCAGCCAAACAGTGAGGCCATGGTGCAAGTAGCTCCAATTTTTGGGGCGCAACACAATGCCGCCGCCTGTGGCGATCACCAGCCGGGTGTAGCTGCTCAACTGGGCCAACACCTGCGTCTCCAGATCCCGGAAGTAGGCTTCCCCATGCTCGGCGAAGATCTGAGCGATGGAAGAACCCCCCACCTGCTCCACCAGACCATCGGTGTCGAAAAATTGAAAGCGCAACTGGGCTGCCAGCTCCGATCCTACGGTGGATTTGCCGCTGCCCATCATCCCAATGAGATAAACATTTACGCCGCGCAGGCGCTCAACTTCCTCGGGGTGGATCATGGGAAAGGTACCTAGATATAGCCATGCTCGGCCAGAAACTCCAGAGAAACGCTGCTCTCGGGGGGCAGCAAGCCCAGCAATTTTTCCACATACTTGCCCAAAATATCCGCCTCTATGTTGACGGGATCCCCAACTTGGAGCTGAGAAAGGTTGGTCTCGCGGTAGGTTTGGGGGATCACAGCCACCTTGAACCAGCAGCCCCCTTGGCGCACCTCAGCAATGGTCAAGCTCACCCCATTCACCGCCACGCTGCCCTTGGGTACGATGTAACGCCCGATCTCTTCAGGAACCTTGAAGCTCAGCTCCCAGGCGTTGCCAGTGGCGGCTTGATCCCACAGTTGCCCCACCCCATCGATATGGCCGCTGACAAAATGCCCCCCTAACTTGTCTCCTACCCGCAGCGCCGGTTCCAGGTTGACTGTGCGCGGGCCGAGGGATCCCTGGCCCCAAGTCGAGCGCCGCAGGGTTTCCGGCGAAACATCGGCCAAAAATCCATCGGGCAGAATCTCCACCACCGTCAGGCAAAGGCCGTCCACCGCCACGCTATCTCCATAGGCCAACTGAGGTTGCAACCGGGGACAGGTAACCCGTAGCTGTGAAGAATTGATCAACTGGGCTGTGCCCAAACTTCGAACCAGACCCGTAAACATTGCTTTGGCTCCTTAGGTTTTGCCGGCTGCCTTTTTGGCTTTCTGTTTTTCTCGCTCTTTGGCTCGTTTTTCGGCAGCGATTCGCTCTTGTCGGGCTTTCTCTTCAGCGATCTTTTCTAGATAGTAGTGATAGTTGCCCTGGTAGGCGACCAACTCTCCGTTGCGAATCTCTACAATCTTGTTGGCCACTTTTGAGATAAAGTAGCGGTCGTGAGAAACAAGGATCACCGTGCCATCGTAATGCTGTAAAGCTTCTTCCAGCATCTCTTTGGCCGGGATATCTAAGTGGTTGGTGGGCTCATCCAAAATCAGTAGGTTGGCCGGCTGAAGTAGCATTTTCGCCAACGCCAAGCGGGCTTTTTCTCCCCCGCTCAAAGCCGCTACTTTCTTAAAAACGGCGTCGCCGCTGAACAAAAAGCGACCCAACAGCGTGCGCACTTCTTCGTTTTTCCAGTCGGGCACTTCGTCATGGATGGTGTCCAAGACGGTTTTGCTCAGATCCAAAGCCTCTGCTTGATTTTGCTCGAAGTAGGCAGGGATCACATTGTGTGCTCCCAATTTCACAGATCCCTCGGTAGGTTGCTCTAGGCCGGTGATAAGACGCAGCAGGGTGGATTTTCCTGCCCCATTGGGCCCCAGAAAGGCGACGCGATCCCCACGCTCGATCAACAGCTCCGCACCCAAAAACAAAATCTTATCTCCATAAATGTGCGTCAAATTCTCGATCTTCACCACCTCGCGACCACTGCGGGGAGCAGGGGGAAAGCGAAACTTGAGGGTACGCACGTCGCCAATGGGCGCTTCGACCCGCTCGATCTTTTCCAGTTGTTTTTCGCGGCTTTTGGCCTGAGTGCTGCGGGTGGCACTGGCCCGGAAGCGATCGATGAAGGTTTGTTGCCTTTCAATTTCCTTTTGCTGACGTTCGTAGGCAGCTTGTTGTGCCTCTCGCCGTTCAGCTTTTTGGAGTAGGTATTGAGAATAGTTACCCAAGTATGTCGTAGAAACTCCTCGCTCCGTCTCCACAATTTGGGTGCAAAGCCGATCCAAAAACTCTCGATCATGAGAAACAATCACCATGGGGATCGTCAAGCTCTTGAGGTAGTTTTCCAGCCACTCAATGGTCTCCAAGTCTAGGTGGTTGGTCGGCTCGTCTAGCAACATCAAATCGGGTTTTTGCAGCAGGATTTTCCCCAGGCTGATGCGCATCTGCCAGCCGCCGCTGAAGGCGCTCACCAACCGATCCCCGTCCTCCGGCTCAAACCCCATTTCCGGCAGGATTTTCTCAATACGCGCCTCCAGTTCATAGCCATGTAAACTCTCAAATTGGCGCTGTAGACGATCCAGACGGCGCAAAAGGGTTTCCAACGTGTCCGCGTCCGCCTGCTCCATCTGTTGGGTGATTTGGGCAATTTCTTGGTGAATGCGGTTTTCCTCTTGAAAGACTGTCCAGAACTCTTCTCGCACCGTTCGGGCGGGATCCACTCCAAATTCTTGGGTGAGATAGGCGATGCGCAGGTTGGCGGGGCGGATCACCTCGCCGCTGGTCGGTTCTTCTTGCCCGCAGATAATCTTGAGCTGGGTGGTCTTTCCGGCCCCGTTTACTCCCACTAGGCCGACGCGATCCCCAGGCTTAACTTCCCAGTTCACATCCTTGAGCACCTCACCGGTGGGATAGATTTTGCTAATGTGTTCCAGTCGCAGCATAATGCTCCTTGGGGATCGGGACCAATTGGAGAAGTGTGGCGTTTTCTTTACATTCTTTACTCGATTTTACGTATTCTTGGGATCCCTGTCCATGGATCCTGAGCAATTTCTGCTTGATTTCTCCCTCTCATTGATCTTGCCGGGATCCACGACAGCGTTTAATATTTCTGGTTTGCCTTCAGAAGTGCCTGCTGAACCCTGTTCGATCTTTTTTCATGTCTTCAGGGCTTGTTTGTCGGTACCCTTAGTATGGACTCTTTTGCCAGAAGCCTTGTGAGGCTTCTCTAAGGCTTAAACGACCTCTAATGCCAGCGGGGAAAAGCCAGTTCCTGAGAGAGATTGAAGTAGCCGGTCGTGATGACAATGAGGAAGGTTGATCGGATAAGTTTTCAGTGTATGGGATGCTTACTTCGTCTCTTGTTTCTGAAATCCCCGGCAACCTATTTTTCTCTTTTGGGCATGTCCTAATGAGCTATCAATCCATTGACATTGGCAGTCAGCCCAGACAAGTTATGGTCTCTTGAGTTGACTTCTTATCTAACATAAAACCTTTGTTGATTTTGACAGGAAAGCCAATGGCGACGGGGATCAACTCAGAAGGACACTACGCCTTGGCTTGATCCTCGAGGGAACGGGGGGATCCCTGAAACAGGGCAGGATGACCTGTTCTGCCTCCCTGAACCGACAGAGGATTTTGTCTGTGGGCAGGCGGCTGTTGGGCCAGAAGCCGCTTCACCTCTGCATTAAGCTGACTTTCGTTGAAGGGCTTGGTCAAGTAGGCGGTTGCCCCCGACCATTTGCCGCGGATGCGGGCCAGCAGACCATCGCGAGCGGTAACCATCAGGATGGGAAGGGACTTAAACTCTTCTAAGCTGCGCACAATGCGGCAAAGCTCTAGACCATCGATCCCCGGCATGGCGATATCCATCAACAACAGGTGGGGCCGATGCTGAAACAACAAAGGAAGCACCTCGGCGGGGTTGCCCGTTGTAATCACCTGATAGTTGGGCAAATACTGCCGTAGGATTTCCTGCATCACCACGCTGTCGTCTACCGCCAAGATGGTTATCGGGTTGTGGCGCTTGGTCTGCAGCAGCTCTTGGGGCGTTTGTAGGCTGACCAACCCTTTTTTCGCCCAGGATGCAAAGAGATTGGCCACCTCCAGCCGATCTCGACACAGCTTCTTGGCGATCACCTCCAGCGACTGGCCATCTTTGGTGAGGGCGTGGATCTTCTGTCGTTGCTCATCGGTGATGCGATAGCGGTTGACTCGCTCCCAATTGACCACCGGCACCGCCAGCATAGTTGGGATCGCCACCTTCAAATCTGCCCAGCGATCGTGGCGCCGGGCGGCTTCTTGCAGCAGCGGCTCCAACTCAAACCCGCCAATGGGGGCCTCTTGGGCGACCTGCTCCTGCACCTCAAAGTAACAGGTGCCTGCCCGTTCGAATAGGTAGCGGTCGAAATCGGTAAGCAGGTTGAGCCACAGGGCATCTTCCAGCTCCCCCGGCTTGAGCAGGCCCAATTGCGTGATGGCCTCCAGCAGCTCAGGTAAGGAATGGTCTTTCATCAAGCGCTCTTGCACCACCGAGATGGCCCGCTGTGGCCATTCCAAGTTGAGGCGAGGAATAAAGCGGGAGAGTCGTTTCAGCAGGATTTGCGTGTTGAGGGGTTGATCGGCAGAAAAAAGCAGCCTGCCGTGGTAGTAGGTCAACACCCAGGGTTCCGCACCCTCAGAGGGATCCAGTCCCTTGAGGTGAATGTGCAGATATCCAGTGGTAAACCGCCAACCTTGCTGCCTGAGCAGTGGCGCAAGTTCCTCCGAGCCGAACACAAAACGGGACATGCAGCGTTCTCCGGGCCAACTTCTTCAGGCCAAATGAGCAGCGATTCACCTCAGCCACACGCTCAAACCGTCGAAAGGAGAGCTTCAGAGAGCTCACTTATTTTAACAACTGGCTGATCTTAGCTTTCCCGGCCATTCCTTTACAGCAAGGGAATACCGCTTTGCCAACCAGGATATACACCCATGCAATCCCATATGCAGTGCCTTGAAGGATTACCATTGCAAGGCTAGGGTCCGGCTATGGCTCTATCTTTCTAAATTGAGAGCCTGCCGTTGGGCTTGTAGCAATTCTTGGATCCCGGCTTGGGCCATCTCCAACATTTGTAGCAGTTGCGGGCGACTGAAGCAGGCGGCTTCGGCAGTGCCCTGGATCTCGATGAAGGATCCCTGCTCGTTCATAACAATGTTCATATCCACCTCGGCTTGGCTGTCTTCCTCATAGCACAGATCCACAAGTACCTCTCCCTGCACAATTCCTACTGAAAGGGCCGCCACCTGCTGCCGCAGCGGGGATCCCTGGGCCGGATCCAGCGCCCCCTGTTTGTACAGCCAAGTGATGGCGTCGTGCAGAGCCACATAGCCCCCTGTGATCGCGGCGGTGCGCGTTCCGCCATCGGCCTGCAGCACATCGGCATCGACGGTGATGGTACGGGATCCCAGCTTGCGAAAATCCAAGGCGGCGCGCAGACTGCGCCCGATGAGCCGTTGAATCTCGGCAGTACGGCCCGATAGTTTCAACATTTCCCGCGGCTGTCGTTGTTGCGTGGCTCCGGGCAACATGCGGTACTCAGCCGTCAGCCAGCCTTGGCCGGTGTTCTGCAGAAAAGGGGGAACTTCTTCGGCCACACTGGCGGTGCAAAGGACATGGGTATGGCCGAACTTGACCAACACCGAGCCAGGGGCATAGCGGGTAAAGTGGCGCTCAAAAGAAACCGGGCGCAATTGAGCAGCGGTGCGATTATCTGGGCGTTGCCAGCTCATGGACAGTTCAAAAAGGGATCCCTCGCATTGTCAACCATGTCTGCCCAATGCGGCGCAGGACTTGGAATCTTTGCAGAACATGACTGGGGCGACGGCTGCGGACGGAATTGGTCTGGGAAGGCAAGGACGACAAGTGTAGCAACCGCCGCAAATTGGATATTGCCGGGTATGCCACCTCTACGCGGAAGAAAGTGAAGCACTTGTAAACTACCCGACACCCGCGCTATGCGCAGGGTGCGAGCTTTATCCCAATCCCTAGCTGACCCAGAGGACAGCTAAGTTTCGGAATTTCAGGCGAGTTTACAGTCGCCCCAAGGAGAGAGATCACCTGAGCAGCGTTATGGTCAGCATCCCCTTCCCACCCACAATGCCCACACTTGAACGACTTACCGCTTCGGTAGGACTTGCCCTGCTCAGGGTGGATGTGCAGGCACTTGTGGCAGGTCTGACTGGTGTAGGCGGGCGGCACCAACACCACAGGCACTCCAGCAATGGCGGCCTTGTAGGCTACAAACATCCTGAGCTGGTAGAACGCCCAGTTGTTAGTCCTGCGCCGCTCAGCCTTACTTCGAGACTTCTGATTCAAGCAATCTCTGATGCCTGTTAAGTCTTCAAAAGCCAGTGCCGCACCAATAGCCTGGGCATCCCTGACCAAGGTTTTGCTGATGTTATGGTTCAGCCATGTCTGGTAGCGCCGTTC